>DATDRD010000375.1:0-10915 GCA_035291925.1 Anaerolineales bacterium | reverse complement strand
ATTGGAAAATCATAAAGAGATTTATTAGCATGTGCCATTATTCCCCCGCCACCATAGAGTGGATATTTAAATTCATTATCAGGATTGTCTTGTCTAGCGTCCGGTCTCTTACCGCTAGTTGTCGAGTCTCAGGACATCGCGAACTGTTTTGAATGCTCAGCTTATTTCGATGGAGTCTCAGGACATCGTGAAAACTTTGCTAGCAAACACACAAAAAAGCTCGTTTCTAGCCGTATTTTGGACGTTTTTTACTCTGCGCAGCATCCAAGTTCAACAATTTGGTTCGCGATGTCTTGGGACTTTTTCGAGATAAAATAGTTCACGATGTCCTGGAACCTGACATATAGTAGATACATAAAGCCCCCGGAATACCAAAGCAGAACGGAGTGACGGGTATGGCTAAAACAACAATTTCCAGCGGGAATAATAAAGAGCCAGGGCTGGCAGATGCCAGCAAGCCTGATAATAAAACGCAACCTGAAGAAGTGACATCAGAATCTGTGACCCAGTGGGGAGGCGCATTGGACACAAAGAATCATAGCGATCCAGAAGCTGTGCTGCGCGATTGGCGCACGAAGATTCTGAATGGCTTTCTCGTAATCGTGGCGGTCGCAGCTGCAGTGATGACCGCGGCGAGTATCCTGGACGCGATTTCCCGCCCGGGTCAATGGCCTGCCGTGATCCTTTTCTTCGTCATGGAATTGGTTTTGATTGTGCTGGCAATCTTCCAACGGATCGATTACCGAATACGGGCTTGGGGCGTCTTGCTGGTACCCTATGCCGTGGGCGTGACCGCCCTGGCATCCTTCGGCTTGGGTAGCAGTGGCCGCCTATATCTGCTGGCGCTGCCCATCGGCGCGCTTATCCTGATGGGTGTGCGATCGGGCATCATCATGTCGGTGCTCAGCATCCTCACCATGGTGGTCTTCGCCTTTCTGGCTGAGCGTGGTGTGCTGCTGCAATGGCTGGTCAATGATCGGAACTCCCTGCTCCTGGCAGATTGGCTTGCTGAGTTCGTAGACACAGCGATGCTCTTGGCTGTTGTTATGGCGCTGCTCATCATGTTCTACCGTTTCCAGGAACGTTTGATTGAAAAGGAACGACGCACACAGGCCGACTTACTTCACGCCCAGGTGTTGCTGGAGCAGCAGAACGTGACCCTGGAGCAAAAGATCCAGGAACGTACCGGGGAATTGCAGGCTTCCAATCTCAGCTTGGAGCAGCGCGCCTCCGAACTGACCATCATCAACAGGGTGCAGGAGGCATTGGCATCCAACTTGGATATAGAAGCCATTTATGAATTGATCGGTGAGAAAGTGAGGGAGGTGTTCAATGTGCTGGTCGTAGACATTGTGACCTACGATCCAGACACCAATTTGATTTCCATGCCCTATTCTTATGAAAAAGGCGATCGCAGTGTTATCTCTCCCAGAACACCTTATGGTTTCCGACAGCATATCATTAACAGTTGCACACCTCTCCTGATCAACCAGAATTTTGCGGATCTGGCTGCGCAGTATAACAATCCGCTTATCACCGGGGAATGGCCCAAATCCGCATTGTTCGTTCCACTGCTGGTGGCTGGCACTGTAAAAAGCATCATCTCCATTCAGGATCTTGAAAGGGAAAATGCTTTCAGCGATTCGGATGTTCGCCTGTTGCAAACGCTCGCCAACAGCATGAGCATCGCTCTCGAAAACGCCCGCCTCTTTGACGAGACTCAGCGCCTGCTTAAAGAGACCGAACAGCGCGCCGCAGAACTTGCCATCATCAACAGTATCCAGCAGGGGCTGGCTTCCCAACTGGATATGCAGGGAATTTATGATTTGGTTGGCGACAAAGTCCGCGAGATATTCGATGCCAATACAGTCACCCTTGCCACATTCGACCTTGATAAAAATTTGATGCACCCGCGCTTTGCCCTTGAAAAGGGTCAGAGATTTTTTATTGAACCGATTCCCATTCCTGAAGTATGGATGGATTTCATTCGGCGAGGTCAGCCAACTTTGATCAACAACAACCTGGCCGTATATGTTCAAAGGATTGACCCGAACGCCAAACCGCTCGCAGGGGAAATGCCGAAGAGCGTGTTGGCTGTGCCATTGATGATGAGTGGGCAAGTACGCGGCGTCATCAGCCTGCAAAATATAATCCGCGAGAACGCCTTCAGTGAATCGGATATGCGCCTTTTGCAAACGCTCGCCAACAGCATGAGCATCGCTCTCGAAAACGCCCGCCTCTTCGACGAGACCCAACGCCTGCTCAACGAGACTGAACAGCGCGCCGCCGAGCTTGCTACTGTCAACACTGTCAGTTCCGCGCTCGCCAGCGAACTGGACCTGACTGCATTGATCCACCTCGTTGGTGAACAGATGCGTTCCATCTTCGATGCGGACATTGCCTACGTTGCCCTGTTGGACGAAGCCAGCGGCATGATTAACTTCCCCTACACATACGGAGAAGAACTTACACCGATACAATATGGCGATGGACTAACCAGCAGGATCATCGAAACCAATATGCCCCTGTTGATCAATCAAGAATTAAACCGTCAGACGGTTGAGATTGGTGCAACAGTTGTCGGCAGGCAATCCCTGTCCTATCTCGGTGTTCCAGTCAACGTGGGTGGCAAAGCCGTTGGCGTGGTCAGTGTGCAAAGCATAACACAGGAAGGTCTCTTCACTGAAAATGATCAGCATTTGCTCAGTACGATTGCAGCAAATGTGGGTATTGCTTTGCAAAATGCCCGCCTCTTCGACGAGATCAAGCACCAGGAGCAAAATGCTCAGGAAACACGACGCCGTCTGGCGGACATCATCAATTTCCTGCCGGATGCCACTCTGGTCATCAATCATGAAGGGCAAGTTGTTGCATGGAATCACGCGATTGAAGAAATGACCGGAGTCACATCAAAAGAAATAGTGGGCAAGGGCAACTATGAATATGCTCTTCCCTTCTATGGTGAGCGCAGACCAATCCTCATTGACCTGGTGCTCCTGCCGCGTGAGGAGATCGAGAAGAAGTACGCACACATCCAATGGACTGGGGAAATCCTGACAGGCGAGGCGTATACGCCAGCACTCAAGGACGGAGCGCGCTACCTGTATGCCACCGCCTCAGCCCTGCACGACGCGCAAGGCAATATCGTGGGCGCCATCGAAATCATCCGCGACATTACGGACCGCAAGCACACCGAAGAGGAACTGAAAAAAGCCCGTGCCGCCGCCGAACAAGCCAACCATGCCAAGAGCGCGTTCCTTGCCAACATGAGTCATGAACTGCGCACCCCGCTCAATTCCATCATCGGCTTCACGCGCATTGTCCGCCGCAAAGCCGAAGGCGCACTCCCCGAAAAACAAACGGAGAATCTGGATAAGGTCCTCACCAGCGCCGATCATCTGCTCAATCTCATCAACACCGTTCTGGATATCGCCAAGATCGAAGCAGGTCGCATGGATGTGCTGGCCGCCAACTTCCGAATCAGCGCTCTCATTGACCTGTGCTTCAACACTGCCCAACCGCTTATCAAACCCACCGCGACGCTGGAAAAACAGGTTGATGAAAACCTCAACATCGTTTATTCCGATCAGGACAAGATCAGGCAAATTGTTCTCAATCTGCTGAGCAATGCCGCCAAATTTACACCCACAGGAAAAATCATCCTCGCGGCAAAACAAGATGGGGATAATCTGCGCATCTCCGTCTCCGATACCGGCATTGGCATCAGTGCAGAAGCCCTGCCGCGCATCTTCAAGGAATTTCAACAGGCTGATAACACCACCACGCGTCAATATGGTGGTACAGGGTTGGGACTTTCCATCAGCCGCAATCTGGCGCGCCTGCTCGGCGGAGACATCACCATTGAAAGCGAACTGGGAAAAGGCTCGACCTTTACTCTCGTGATCCCGATTCGATATAGAAGCAAATCATTGCATCCATCGGATGATTCCCTCCGCCTCTCTTCGGACCGTGAGCCCTCACCTGCACTCCCTGGCACCGTACGCCAGGACAGGTGTGCGCCCGGTGCAAGTGTCGATCAGACTCAGGGCAAGCCTGCTCCCGTTCAAGTGACTGTTCCACAACCCGAACCCGGTTCCACCAAAAAACGAATCCTCGTCATTGACGATGATCCCGACGCTGTTTATATCCTGCAAGAGAATCTAAACCAACAGGAGTTCGAAATCATCGGCAGACTCAACGGGCAGGACGGTCTGCGCGCGGCGCGCGAAGAACAGCCGCAAGCCATCCTGCTCGATATCGTCATGCCCGGCACGGACGGTTGGCAGGTGCTACACGATCTGAAAGCGGACCCATCCACATCCAATATTCCGGTTGTATTGCATACGATCGTTGATAATAAAGCGTTAGGCTTCCAACTGGGCGCGGCGGCATACCTGCTCAAGCCGCTGGATGCGGTTGAAGTCAGGGATGCACTCCATCATGTCATTGGTTCGAATATTCGGTCCCCAAAACATGTCCTTGTGGTGGACGATGATCCCAACGTCGTGGATATGTTGCGCCAGTCTTTGCCGGAATCAGATTTCAGCCTGGAGTCCGCTCTCGATGGCGAAGCAGGCCTTCGGGCGATCGAGGCGAAGCGTCCCGATATCGTTTTGCTGGACCTTATCATGCCGCACCTCGATGGATTCGGAGTCATCGAAAGTTTGCGGGCGAATCCCCAAACGCGTGACCTGCCCATCATCGTCATCAGCGCCAAGGAATTGACTGCCGCCGAAATTGCCCGACTGAAGGAAACTGTATCGCTCGTCATGAAGAAACAAGGCTTCGAGGGCGAGAAGTTGGTGGATGAAATCAACAATGTGCTGAAGCAAGAGAGGATGTCTGCATGAAAACCATCCTGATCGTCGAAGATATCGAACTCAACATTGACCTGCTCACACAACTCCTCGAGGACGATTACAACATCCTCGTCGCAAAGGATGGCGCGCAGGGTGTGGAACTCACCGAGAGGCACAAGCCCGATCTGGTGCTCATGGATATTTCCCTGCCTATCATGGATGGTTACGAAGCCACGCGCAACATCCGCAAGACATTTCAATCCCTGCCCATCATTGGTTTATCCGCGCATGCCATGCAGGGCGATGACGAAAAAGCCAAAGCCGCGGGCTGTACCGATTACCTGACGAAGCCCGTGGATGAAGACTTGCTGCTGAAAAAGTTGGAAGAATATTTGGGATAAACACATCATGACCCATCCTAAAATCCTCATTGTGGACGATGAACCCTTCAACGTGGATTACCTCGAACAGGAACTCGAAGAACTGAATTACGAAACCATTTCCGCTACAAATGGACAGGAAGCGCTGGACAAAGTCCGGGGCGCATCGCCCGACGTCATCCTGCTCGATATCATGATGCCGGTCATGGATGGATTCGAAACCTTATCGCGGCTAAAGGCATCCCCGCACACGCGCGATATTCCCGTCATCATTATTTCCGCCATGAACGACCTCAAGAGCCTCGTTAAAGGAATTCAACAAGGCGCGGAGGATTATCTCCCCAAACCGTTTGAGCCAGCCTTATTAAAGGCGCGCATCACAGCCAGCCTTGAAAAGAAAAGCCTGCGCGACCAGCAACGCAAACTCCTGCATACCTTTGCATCCGCAGAAGTGGCGGAGGAACTCATGGCAAGCGGGTTCTCCCTCGGCGGAAAAAGGATCGACGCCAGCATCATGTTCGCAGACATCCGCTCATTCACCACTATCAGCGAACAGAGCGATGCCGCAGACACGATCGAATTACTAAACAACTATTTCTCTACGATGTTCGAACCCATTTCACGTCACGGCGGAATTATCAACCAGATCATGGGCGATGGCTTGATGGCGCTCTTTGGCATCTCTGGCAATAAGGAAGAGCGCCGCCTGAAAGCCGTGCTTGCCGCCATTGGGATGCTAGATGAATTGAAGACCTTCAATCAAAAACAAGCCGAAGCAGGCAAGGTGCAACTTCGGATCGGGGTCGGCATCGCCTCAGGCACGGTCATGGCTGGCTATGCAGGTACACAACATCGCGCCACCTACACCTGTGTGGGCGATTCAGTCAACCTTGCTGCGCGCATTGAAAGCCATACCAAAGTCGCGGGTTATCCCATCATCATTGACACACCCACGCGCGCAGGCTTGCCAGATTCCATTCAAGTGAAATCCCTCGGCCCCGTCGTTTTCAAAGGGATAACCATCCCTATGGAAGTATTCGCAGTGGATCCCGATCAAATAGTAAAGTAATACATCATAAGTTTTAAAATGGATAATCCAAACCGGGTTTCGTCAGAATGATATATCATCGCCGGTATTCCTTGGTTCGCGTCGGCGTTCGATTTGTTCCTGAATGTCAGATGTCATGGGAAACCCCGAAGAAGTTGACGGATGGATTGTCTTTGCAGATTATACTTGCCTTGGAAGTTGCAGCTTACCCATGATTTACAGCGCGCGATACACATCAACAATACAGGTATAAGTTCCGTCCTTCCGGACTAAATTAGCCCAAATTACATCTAATGAAGTAGAAACAGGCGCAAAATAATCTCCGCCTGTTTGCATTTTATGACATATCGGGGGCAATGGTTTAGGATAAGCAATTCATATTTCCCAGTTGATAGCAACCACATCGACCTGAACGCGTCGGTGCCAGTGGCTGCCAATGTAAGAATGTTCGTCGCACGATCGAAGACTACTTCGCCGCCCAACGATCCAAAACCTTATCAATCTCCGCCTCCACACGTTCGCGCGCGGACGAACGATCCCTGCCGTGCGCCAGCAGTTCATCGTAATTCGTCTCGGCATGGCGGATGTGAGCAATGACCGCCAGTAAAATGGATTTCTCATCCAGGTTTTTGGCTTCTGCGGAACGTCCCACTCGTCCGCTGTATTTCTGGCAGGCATGTTCGGCAATGCCCTGCTCGCGCCCAGCAGGGCAATTGGGAAATAACTCACGCACTCTCCCTGCAAAGTGAGACACGTATTCATGATCAATTTCTGCACGGCGTTCAGCCTCACGCTCACTTCGACGTGCGCGCACATCGGCGTCATCCAAACATTCCTGCTCGGCGCGTTGGAGCGCGGACTCTTCCACCAGCAGTCCCTGCCGTTCGTAGCATTTGCGGGAGCGGCTCCACTTCAACACGACCGCTAACAACGTGGAATATTTGCCTGCGCGTCGGGTCAGCGCCGCATCGCCTGAGGGGAGAAAGATGAGATGATCCAAATCGGCGCAGGACAGGCAGAGCGCGCCCTTGCCCTCGACGAGCGTGATCCATGCGCCGTGCCCCAAATGTTCGCGGCATTCGTCGCAGGTTGAATCTTGGTTGGTGATGAAGACTTTTAGATCCATTACGCCCACTCCAACGTAAAACCGCCTACTTTGTTTTTGTTCTTGGGGTAACTGTAAAACCTATCGGCGCGTTGCCTGGGTAGCGCGCAAGATTTTTTATCCGCTCTTGTTGATAGGCTTTCATTTCATCTGTGAGCGTGTCATTCCCCATCACTTCCAATTGGGTCAAGGAACAAATAACAGGCTTATCCTCTTTTCCTTTCGGGGTAATGTCGCAGGCAATCCCCGCTTCGTTTCCCATGTAAAGTACACTGTGAATTTCCAATGGCTTATAGCGGTCTATGTTCACACCCTGCCTGCGTAACATCTTGACCAACGCGCTGTTGGGTCGGACAGTGATAGGCAAATGTTCCTTCATCTTCTCGATGAGTTTCATGGCTTCGTCAATGTTGTCGACGGATTCGAGTTCAAAATCTTTTGTCATAGGTTGTCCTTTAAACTGGCGATATTAATGTCGCGTTATAGGGTTTCCAGTAATTCTTTTCCAAATGGGGTCAGACGTATTGAAGAGAGTTTGGAAAATTTACTGCCTCCAATATCTTTCAGCCCATATTCACTTTTCATGACTCCAAATTGAACCAGGGGGGATATCACCATGCGTTCAATGGCTGAACGCATGGTGTCATTCACAAAGGTCTGATCGATGCTGGGCCAGGTGAATCGCGTCTCTTTGATCAATTGGTCGGCGAACGGTTCATAGGAAATTGATTTGCCAACGGGCAATTCCAGCAGACGCTTTAGGATGATTTTACTGAAGTCCCTCGGCAAGCCCCCACTCAAACCCGAGACGGGAAAGGCAATCCGCCAATCTGTTCGATACCACCAGAGAGCAAACATAAAGCCAAGTTGAATCGGAGCAGGGGCGTTCAAAAAATCATCGCCTTCCGAGGTCAATTTCCATGCGCGGGCTTGCCCACCCGTTACGAACCCGCCCATACCGGCAAGCGTGTGGAGGTAATACAACTGCCAGACATCATCTTCACTGCGTATCTTATAAACCTTGTTTCCAATTTTTTCTTCAAGCGCAGGCGGGTTGACGAATTGAGCGCAAATCTCGCGCACGGCTTTTAGCGGCAGGTTGCCCGTGGATTGCGTACCGACGGGACGGTTATTCTTCAGGTACATCAAAAACGTCACCATGTCCCGCCGCACAGCCGATGACTCAGTCATGGCAAGTTGCTTTTTGTCCAGCCCCTTTGCCCAAGTGGCTGTCTTTAGAGTAATCTTTTTATCGGCTTGCGGGGGTTCGTAAAAATCCTGTTCGTCCATCCTCACGCGGCGGGGATGGCGCAAACCTTCGTTCACATGATCCAGATTGAATCGCTCGGGGTCGAAGTTGCCAATCCACTCCATCATTTCGTCATATTCGGGGTCTTTCGGGTCGGCAATTACTTTCAGGAAATCCTCATAGCCCCACACGCCGCCCACATCTTCGGGCGGACAGGCGCGTTTGCCCTCGATGCAACGCGGATAGTACGCATCCTTTTCAGCGGGCAGGATGGCTTCGACAAGAATGGTGTGTTCCCAACTATCGCCAAAGTCATATTCGTAGATAAACTTGAATCCCCTGCGCTCAACAAATTGATTCAAGTGGTAACGCTTTTCGTTCCTTGTCTCCATGTCGCCAAATTCATCATCTTCGGGATTGCCATAGAATTCTTCATTGATGATGAACTGGTGCAAGTGGCTGTCAGTCCAGCCCATTACGGTTTGTAATATGGTGTGCAATTTGCTCAACGTGGTTGTATCCTCGACCAGGACTCTGCGCCAGATGGGTGGTTTGGAATCGTTCAACGTGACTTTGAGTTGGTAAATTGTTTTTGAAGTGGACATGGGATTCTCCTACAGATCGAATATCGCAAGACTATTTTTCACGTTCAGGAAGACGAGCCGCGTCTTTGCCTGGACCCCGAGCTGGGTCGCGACGGCCTGGGCATACCGCTCCACCTGACGATCATACCGTTCGCGGCTGATGGTGGATTGCGCTTCGGCGTCAGTGCGGACTTCGTCGGTTTTGAAGTCAATGATACACCAGCCTTCAGAGGTGAGGTAGAGTAAGTCAATCACGCCGCGTTCTGCGGGCAAATCGTAGCGGACTTCGTGATAACGCTCGGCGGAGTTGAGTTCGGTAAAGAGGGAATGAGCGCGCAGGCATCCCAACAGGCGGCGGGTTTCTTGAATAGCGGCGTGGATTTCTCTGGAGTCGATGAGTCCCGATTCGAGAGCAAAGGGACGCAGGAATTTCTCAAAGCCATCATCAGGGAAATGCCAGCGGCGCAGCGCTTCGTGGATGAGGCGTCCGATCAGCCATGCAGGCGCACGCGGGGTTTTGGTTTTCGAGACGATGCGCCAGACGCGTTGCGGCGGGTCGGATTCGCGGTCGCGGAGTTTGTCGTCGGCGAGAGGTAGGTTGGGGATGAGAGGTTCGAGCAGGTCAGACTCGCGGGGAGATTCTGTTTGGGAGGTTGAATCAGGTTGAGGGGCGGAAAGAACGTCTGCTGGTGAAACGGGATAGATCGTTGTTGAGAGTCCGTCGCTAAGCGGGAAATGCTGAGGCGTGGATATTTCCCCGGAGATTTGAATTTGGTCGAGGTCAAATTTATCGAGCCAGCCCGCGAGGGAGAGGGTGCCACTTTTCTTGAGTTTAACGTGACCGCTGATGATGAGTTTCTCTTTGGCGCGGGTGGCGGCAACGTAGAGCAGGCGGTTATCTTCGGCTTCGGCGCGGTCGTCTTCGAGGCGGGAGGCGAGCTGCCAGGCGGTGGAGTGGAAGTCCTCGTCGCGCAGGTCGAGGAGCAGCGCGTCGGTGAGTTGGATTTTGTTGGAGGAGCCGCGATGCTCGTAAGCCGCGTCGGCGAGGACGGTGAGGGGAAACTCGAGCCCTTTGGCTTTGTGGACGGTCATGAGTTGGACGGCGCCAGCGGATGATGCGTCGGCGGGGGCTTCGCCTTCGCGCAAGCCGACATCGCGCAGGGTCTGGATGTAGGCGAGGAAGTCGGTGAGGCTGACAAGGCGCGAGCGGTGCGCGTCGGCGAGCAGTTTTTCGACGTTGCGAATCATGCGCGCGCCGTTGGGGTCGCTGGCGAGGATGGCGCGGTAGTTGGTGAGATCGAGCAGGCGTTTGAGAACGGAGGCGGCTGGGGCGCGGCTCGACAAAGCGTGAAGTTCGGTGAGAATAGATAAAGGATGAACGCTTCGCGTGAAGGATGAGGGATGAATAGTTCGTGTTGCGTGTTGCGTCCCTTCGACTTCGCTCAGGGTGTAGTTGCGTTGTTTCAGGGAGTCGAGGATATTGGATGGGGATGTGGAATCGTTAGGGAAGCGCAGTTTGTAAATTTCTGCGTCGGGGATGGCGAAGGCGGGCGAGCGCAGGAGTCCGACGAGGGCGAGATCGTCGGTGGGATCGGCGATGGCGGCGAGCGCATTAAGCAGGTCGCGGATTTCGGGGCGGTCGTAGAAGCCGCGTCCCGCGACGGTGATGAAAGGGATGTTCGCCGCTTCGAGCGCGTTTTCGTAAACGGGGAAAGTAGTGGATGAGCGAAAGAGCAAAGCGATGTCGCCC
>DATDRD010000374.1:0-2475 GCA_035291925.1 Anaerolineales bacterium | reverse complement strand
ACTCCCCTCGCGCACATGTGGACCTTGATCCTGTTTGGCGATTACATGGCATATTATCTTGCAATGGGCTATGGCGTCGACCCCACGCCGATCAAGGCGCTGGTTGAGTTCAAGAAGGCGATGGCGGAGGCAAAATAATAGATTTGGAGTGTAGGAACTCTTGTCCCCATCCCGATAGGCTCCTGCCAATTTGGACGGCAGGCTAGCTGTCCGACTCCAAAGTTGGTTAATAACTGAACAAAAGGGCGACCCATTGGGTCGCCCTTTTGTTCAGTTATTCCTACCACGGCAGCGGGTCGCTCATGATCTCACGTTCCCACAGGTTATACATGGATTGAACAACCTCAGGGCTGAGCTGCCTATCCGCGGCCGCAAAATTATCCAGGGCCTGTTCCACGCTTTTCGCCCCGGGAATGATCGTCGAAACCTGTGGCTGAGCCAGGATGAATTGCAGCGCGGCGTGTGCCATTGAAGTGCCTTTGGGAATGAGTTTGGCGAATTGCTCCACAAGCTCACTGCGACGCGCAATTACTTCAGGCGGCCAGCGTTTGCGTATGTCATTGAACTGATGACCTCCTCGATAGCGCCCCGAGAGCCAGCCTGAATCCAAAGGCACCTTGACAATGATCCCCACGCCGTTTTCCTGTGCTTTTTGGAAGGCCGGGAGTGGCTCCTGATACAACGCGTTGAAGAATACTTCAAGCGCTTTGCTCTTCGTCGTATCAACGACCATTTCCACTTCCTCGCGCCAATCGAGCGAAACGCCATAATCGCGGATCTTCCCTGCGGCTTTGAGCTTTTCAAATTCTTCATATTGCGACGCGACCCTGCCGTCCATCATTTCGCGTGGTGGGTTATGCATGAGAACGATGTCGAGATAATCGGTCTGCAACCGGTGCATGCTTGCTTCAATGGACGGACGAATGGCATTTGTGCTGAAATCCGTGACTCCTTCCGCAGTATGACCGAACTTTGTGCAAATGATGACCTCCTTGCGCACGGACTTCAATCCCTCGCCAAGTAGTTCCTCGCTTCTTCCTCGACCGTAGCCGGGCGCGGTGTCGAAGAAGTTGCAGCCTGCTTCAAGCGCTTTCTGGATAATGCGCAACGCTTCGCTCCTGTCATTGACTCCCCAATCAGGATTCGCTAATTGCCAGGCCCCGAGACCGATCTCGGAAACACTCATGCCAGTGTTGCCAAACGGACGAAGTTTCATACTTTTCCCTTTCTAAAACCTGCTCCAGCCGCCGTCCCTTGCAAAGCATCCCTGTGGGACAGCGGCAAGGACAAAATGTACTGAGTGACCTTCAACGAAATTGTCTAATGTGGCTGGACTCGTTGAGTCAATTCGATTTTGAATTCGGCGATATCCTGCTGAGTCCATAAGTTGCGCGCGAGTTTCGGAGTGTCGAATAGACCGATGTCGCGCGCTTTGATGGTGACGTCTTCAGTCTCACTCTTGTTACGGCTTCTCCAGGCCATGTTCGTTCAAAAAATTTTCATCCTCAAGAATTTCCTGTGTCATCCCGTCTGCCACAATACGGCCATCGTCCATCACAATCGTGCGCGGTAACAACTCCTGTACCATCCTCATATCGTGCGTGGAGATCAGCATGGTGATCGGCAGATCGCGCAGCAGGTTGATCAGCGTCCGCCGGGCGCGCGGGTCGAGGCCCGCGGAAGGTTCATCCAGGATCAATATCTTCGGCTTCATGGATAACACGGTCGCGATGGCGATGCGCTTCTTTTCACCCACGCTGAGATGATGTGAAAGACGGTCGCGATAAGACGACATGCGCACGGCTTCGAGCGCGGCGTCCACGCGCGCGAACACTTCCTCTTCAGGCAGACCCATGTGGAGCGGCCCAAAGGCAACATCCTCGAATACTGTCGGCGAGAAGAGTTGGTCGTCCGGGTTCTGGAAGACGAGCCCGACCATTGAACGGATCACAGGCAGATTGTCACGCGAGAGGCGCATGCCCCCGATCTCGATTCCGCCGCGCCCATCCAAAATCCCATTCAATTGCAGCATCAGCGTGGACTTCCCCGCGCCATTCGGACCGACCAACGCAACCTTTTCCCCCACACACAGGTTGAACGAAACGCCGCGCAAAGCAACGTGTTCATCGGGATACGCAAAATGCAGATCATCGACTTTGACAATATCGCCGTCACATTCCATAATATCCATTAAAGCCGTCCTGTGAATTGCATGATGATCATACCCAGGATCGAGAGGCCGCAGATGAGCCAATCGCGCACCTGAAAATGATGCGGATGGATCGTCATGAGTTCGCCCTTGTAGCCGCGCGCCAGCATCGCGTTGTAGATGCGGTCACTGCGCTCGTAACTCCGCAGGAATAACTGGCCCGCCATGTGACCTGCGATACGCGCCCGCCATCCCATGCTTCCACCGGACCTCTGGCCGGCTGAGGCTGCCGAACGAGCCTGTCTCGCCCTGAGCAGCCGCAGCAC
>DATDRD010000373.1:0-6021 GCA_035291925.1 Anaerolineales bacterium | reverse complement strand
CTTCGCCTGGGTGTGCTGCCACTTCATCTGCCCTATCCAAATGAATTATCCATCAGACGCGGTTTTGGTACGGGTCTGCGAATGATCTCCGCTGCATCCAGCCTGATATTGCTCACAAGGATTCCATCCAGCAGTGTGACGTCGCCACTCACGCCTTATCTGTTGATGCTGGTCGTTTTCGCCGCGATCTATGCAGGCTGGATGTGGATGCGCGCGCCCGATGAACTGACCGCTCGCCCTTTCTGGTTGATCGGGATGGGTGCTCTGGCGGTTGCCTCGGCATTACAGGCAAATCCGGTTGGTGCGGCTGCGTGGGGGTGTGCTCTCATTCTGGCGGGAGGTGTGTTGTTCTTATCTTCGGAGACCAATAGATGGCTGATCCGGGCGCTGTGGATCGGCGTATTGGGAATATCAGCCCTGCCATTCTCACTTACCGCGACAGGCTGGGACGGCAAGGGCATGAATTTCTGGCCGGCATGGCCCTTCCTGCTCCTGACACAATCCATGCTTATGGCGGGTTTTATCCGGCATAGTCAGCGCACATCGACTCGTATCAGAAATGAAGACCAACCGATCTGGGCAAGGAATGTTTATCCAATCGGCATTGCTCTGCTGTTGATCATGATCACCCTTCTCGGGCTATTTGGATGGAGCGGGACTCTACAGATTGGCAACTGGATCGCAGGCTCTGTCGCAGCGATTCTGACGATTGGCCTGCTCTGGCTGACCCCGCGTTTACGCATCTTGAACCCGGTCCGCGCCCATTGGGTGCGCCCCTCCAGCGCGTCCTGGCTGGATTGGGGTTATCAAGCCCTTTGGACTCTCTATCGTCAACTCGGACGAATAAGCAATGCCCTGTCAAACGTACTTGAAGGTGAAAGTGGAATCATGTGGACTCTGCTTTTCCTCGTCCTCTTCATCTCGTTCTTCACACAAGGAACTCCCTAGGGTATGGCATTGACTCTTGCCTGGATCGCTGTTGTGACAATCCTCCTCACATCGGTGGGTTTGCTTGTGGCGCGCGACTGGCGCTGGAGCATTACCCTGCTTGCCATCCAATATATCGCGATGTTCGTGCTCGCGCTTCAGCATTGGCCGCTGGGCATGGCTTCTGTCAAGGTGGTGGCAGGCTGGATGGCCGCCGCCATTCTGGGTATGACGCGTTCTGGGTTATCAAACGAGAATCTGGCTGAAGAAAACATCTGGCCGCGCGGGCGGCTCTTCCGCCTCTTTGCGGCAGGCATTGTTGTGATTATCGTCGCGGGGGTTACGCCGAGCGTGGATACGATCATGGCAGATGCGGGCTTCGCGGTGACTACTGGCAGTCTGCTATTAGTAGGGATGGGACTGCTTCATCTGGGCATCACCGCGCACATTCTGCGTGTGACGATCGGATTGATGACCGTCCTCACCGGCTTTGAAATTCTCTATTCAACTGTTGAAGGCTCAGTATTGGTGGCCGCGCTGCTTGCCGTGATCAACCTCGGGCTGGCGCTGGTTGGCTCGTATCTCCTGATCGCAGCCAGTTCAAAAGGAGCGGAGCCTGCATGAACGCGCCGACCATCTGGATCATCGCCCCCATTGCCTTTGCGATGTTGCTGCTGTTCATCACCAATCAGCGCGTCCTGAGCATTCTGGGGGGAAGTTTCGCCGTCAGTCTGGCGCTTATTGCGCAATTCGCTCCCATTGAGGAAGCAATGCGAATCGGAGCGTTCTCACTAAAGATCGATTCCTCCCTCAACGTCCTGGGACGCGTGCTTCTGATTCCACCGGCCGAGGGCTCACTACTCGCGTTGATCTATGGCGCGGCCGCACTCTGGTTCTTCGGCGCGCAGGCGTCAAAAACCGCTCCCCGCATCGTCCCATTTGGATTGATGATCACAGGCCTGATGGTGGCTTCCATTGCAGTTGAGCCTTTTTTGTTCGCCGCGCTGTTCATCGAAATGGCAATTCTTATTGCCATACCGCTTCTAACAAGTATTTACGTGCCGCCCGGCAGAGGCGTGGTGCGTTTTCTTATCTATCAAACCCTCGCGATGCCATTCATCCTGTTGGCAGGCTGGCTGCTCGCGGGTGTGGAGGCCAGCCCCGGCGACCTCGCGCTCGCTGCCCAGTCCGCAGCCATGCTCGGAATGGGATTCGCCTTCCTGTTGGCGATCTTTCCGCTCTACAATTGGGTGCCCCTGCTGATGGAGGAAGCCTCTCCGTTCATTGTAGGCTTCCTGCTATGGATACTCCCCACGATTACGATCATCTTCGGCGCGGGATTTTTGGATCGCTACTCATGGCTTCGCTCCTCGCCACAATTGATTATCGCCCTGCGCTCTGTCGGTCTCTTGATGGTCGTCACAGGTGGATTATGGGCGGCGTTCCAGCGTCACCTCGGGCGAATCATGGCCTATGGCGCCATCGCAGAGACCGGCTTCTCCCTGCTTGCGCTCAGCCTGGACTCCAAGCTGGGCATACCCATCCTGTTCCTGCTCATTCCGGCGCGTGCATTGGGGCTCGCAGTCTGGTCTCTATCACTGACAGTGATCAAAGAAAACGTTGAGACAATGCGCTTTGCAGCCGTACGGGGCATGTTGCGGATCACTCCAATGGCAGGCGCAGGGATGGTGCTCGCGGCACTTTCAACCAGCGCGTTCCCTTTGCTGGCTGGCTTCCCTGCAAGGCTGGCATTATGGGAAAGCCTCGCACGTGTTTCGATCAGTGGCGCACTGTGGATGGGGATTGGAATCATCGGCCTGCTCACCAGCGTTTTTCGTTCGCTGGCCGTGATCAGCATGGCAGAAGAATACACAACCTGGGAGCTGCGCGAAAGCCCAACACAGATATTCATGCTCGGGCTGGGAATGATCGGGTTATTCGTCCTCGGTTTATTCCCGCAGACATTACAATACTTTTTCTCCAATTTGCCTGCCATGTTCGAGCATCTTGGACGATAATTATGGGATTACTACGCAGCGGTATAATCCACTGCAAGTCATCTGCCGGAGGAAGTCATGGAATTTGAACGAATCGTCAAACGCCTGGAATGGGTGGACGAAGAACACCGCAAAACAAGAACCTCAGTCGTTACACTTGAAGAACGAATGATGGCACTGGAGGCGAACATAATCAAGGTTGCCAAGCAGATTAAACCGCTCGGCGATCAGATTGCAGACATGGCCAGTACCGCCGCGCGCCTCGATCAGTTCGATGCCATATTCGCCAGACAACGTGAAGACCTGAATAAGGCAATTGAGGATATCGAGAAAAGACATCAAAAGCGTGAAGAAGAGGTTGTCAAGCTGCACAGGAAGGACTTTGAGCCCATTACAAAAAAGATCGATGAATTGAAGAAAACCATCGACAGCGAATTTCCTTCCATCAAACGCGATATCAAAGCCCGCCTCATCGAAGAAGCGCGCCTGAACGAAGCAATCAAAGACCTGAAACCAAAAATAGATGAAGCCGTGGAAATCGCACATGAAGCTGTACAGGTACAACGTGTCTTTGAAGAAAGTCGCAAGCAGGAAGCCAAGCGGGTAACGGATCTACAGGGTGAACTCACTGCTATCCGCAAGCGGATTGACGAAGCGCGCGCCAAGGCCGACCTGAATGCAGATAGCTGGAAAAACATGGATAACCGCATCAAGGAATTGATGGCATCTGAGTTGGAGCGCAAAGTCGCGCAGAATGCCTTCATCGACCAGGTTTCAATGATCCAGCTCAATCATGACCGTTCCTACAAGGAATGGAAAGAGAAGTTTGATACTATTAAGCTCCAGGCACAGACCGCTGATTCACAAATCCAGACTCTCGAAGAGGCAATTCGGAACGCCAAACGCGCACAGGAAACATACAACGAGCTCAATACCAAACTCGAACGCCGCATTAATGAAGTCACAGAAATGCAGAGACTCACGGAAGATCGCCTGCGCCAGGAATGGGTCACGTTCAAAGCCGATGACCAGAAACGCTGGATAGGCTACACGCTCTCACAGGATGAAGGCGGGAAAGACATCCGCCGCACCATGCAAAAATTGGAGGAGCGCATCGGTAATCTGGATGAATCAACTGATAGCCTTCAAGACCAACTGCAACAAACAACAGACACCACTGAGCAACAACTTCAGGAATTGATGAATGTTGCTCATGAATGGCTCTCCGCCTATGAGCGCATCATGGGTCACGGAAAAACGGTAAAGAAGACGAAGAAATAAAGCCTTCATGCGCGTTATCGGAACAGCAGGTCACGTAGACCACGGCAAGTCCACCCTCATCGCCGCGCTCACAGGCACACACCCCGATCGCCTCAAGGAAGAACAGGCGCGCGAGATGACCATCGAACTCGGCTTCGGTTGGATGACCCTTCCAAACGGTGAAGAAGTGGGGATTGTGGACGTGCCCGGTCATCGCGACTTTATCGAAAACATGCTATCCGGAATCGGGGGAATCGACGCCGCGCTGCTCGTCATCGCAGCAGATGAAGGGGTCATGCCACAGACCAGGGAACATCTCGCGATTTTGGATCTATTACAGATCCCTGCGGGCATCATTGTTTTGACGAAGACTGATCTCGCTTCAGATTCGGCCTGGCTTGATCTCGTTGAAGCAGACATTCGCGCCGCTGTTGCGCCTACTGTTATGAAAGACGCGCCGATCGTACGCGTCTCTGCCAAAAACAAAACGGGCCTCGATCAACTCCTTCATACCCTCAGCAAAATCCTGGAAGAGAAACCCGCGCGGCTTGATTTGAACCGTCCACGCCTGCCGATTGACCGCGTCTTCAGCATGAGCGGGTTTGGCACAGTCGTCACAGGCACATTGATAGACGGTCACCTGGCCGTCGGCGATGAAGTTGAGATACTGCCATCCGGTTGGAGGGGCAGGATACGCGGGTTGCAAACACACAGGAAAAAAGAGGAAAGGGCCGTTCCCGGATCACGAACTGCCGTGAACATTTCCGGTGTGGAGACTGAACAAATCCAACGCGGCGAAGTGGTTGTCCGCCCGGATCAATACCAGCCTACGCGCCGCATCGACGCCAGTTTTCAGCTTCTGAAAGACGCCTCGTCCTCCCTCGTTCACCGCCAGGAAGTCAAGTTCTTTGTGGGTGCAGGCGAAACGATAGCCACATTGCGTTTACTTGGGAGGGAAGAATTGAATCCCGGTGAAGATGGCTGGATCCAACTCGAGCTGCGCGACCCCATCATTGCGGTACGCGGAGACAGGTACATCCTGCGCCGTCCCTCTCCCGGCGAAACACTGGGCGGCGGGGTGATCGTCGACCATAAACCCAGAGGCCGGCACAAGCGGTTCGATGCAGAAATACTAAAATCCCTTGAGGCGCTTGCGAAAGGCTCGCCCGGCGATATCCTTTTTGAGGCCGCGCTGGCATCGAATGCGGCGAGCATCAAAGAAATGGTATTAAGATCGCGTTTGGAATCAGAAACGGCAGACAGCGCGCTGAAAGAATTGGTGAAAAGTGGAAAGCTCATTCCGCTGGAAGAGGGAGTTATGAATCCATCAAGCGATGTGCTTGTGATCGCGCTACCTCATTGGAACGCATTACATGATAAAACACTGCAGACCGTCAAGTCCCATCATCGCAGTTTCCCCCTACGGCGCGGCATTCCACGCGAGGAATTAAAGAGCAGGCTCAAGCTTACGCCGCGCGTGTTCAACGCCGTCATAAAGAAGCTCGGGATGGAAAACCTTCTCATGGACGCGGGGGGAACGTTATCAATCACAGGGCACGAAATAAAATTCGATGGCGGCCAGCAGGTTAAAATCCAGGCGCTGATGCGGAAGTTCGAACAGGATCCGTACAGCCCACCAACCATCAAGGAGTGTCATTTGGAAGCCGGTGAAGAAATCGTGAACGCGTTGATTGAACTGGATGAACTGGTCCCGGTATCCAACGATGTCATTTTCCGCAAACAGGATTATGATTCGATGGTGACGAAGATTCGAGAGACGATCAAACAGAATGGAAAGATCACACTGGCAGAGGTGCGCGATACTTTTAAAACAAGC
>DATDRD010000372.1:0-3274 GCA_035291925.1 Anaerolineales bacterium | reverse complement strand
CACCTGTGCCTGTACCTGATTTACGAGCTGTGTATAGATCGGCAGTCCGGAGCGGAAATCAATTTGGAGTAATAGTTTCGCATTTGGCATAAATTGTATCTTTGTATCATTGAACTAATTGTATCATTGTAACAATTGTATTCAGATTTCAGATTTTGTCAAGGGGTACGAGGCTGCATCCCACCTATCCAAACGGGATGGATTTCACGCGAGGAGTCATCGGTTTAAACGGCATTCCCCTGTCAGATTGCGATGCACGCTAAAAAGGAATCAACTTTCGGCGGCGCGTGAAGCGCATCGTCTGCGTGGTAGAATTCCAGATGTATGAATTATCTACGACGGTGACGCGTAAGTCGCGGAATGAAGGAGTTCAAAATGGAAACCAAAACTGGTACCTGGATCGAGAAAAAGGGTCTGGCGCAAATGCTTAAAGGTGGCGTCATTATGGATGTTGTCACCCCTGAACATGCAAGGATCGCTGAAGACGCGGGCGCGTGTGCAGTGATGGCGCTCGAGCGCGTGCCTGCAGATATCCGCGCGGACGGTGGTGTTGCGCGCATGTCTGATCCTGACCTTATTTTGAAGATCATGGATAGTGTGACCATCCCTGTGATGGCAAAATGCCGCATTGGGCATTTCGTTGAGGCGCAGATCCTCCAAGCGATTGGCGTGGACTACATTGATGAATCGGAAGTCCTCACGCCCGCTGATGAGTCGAATCATATCTTGAAACACAACTTCAAGGTACCGTTTGTGTGCGGGTGCCGCAATCTCGGTGAGGCGCTGCGGCGAATCGGTGAAGGCGCCGCGATGATCCGCACGAAAGGCGAAGCAGGAACTGGCGATGTGGTCGAAGCGGTTCGTCATGCTCGTACCGTCTTGGGGGATATCCGTCGTTTGACGACGCTGGCGGATGACGAAGTGATGCGCTATTCAAAAGAGATCGGCGCACCGTATGAACTCGTCAAAGAGACAAAAGAACTTGGCCGCATGCCTGTTGTCAACTTTGCGGCAGGTGGAGTTGCAACTCCCGCGGATGCCGCGATGATGATGCAGCTTGGTGTGGACGGCGTGTTCGTTGGTTCGGGCATCTTCAAGAGTGGAGACCCCGCCAGGCGTGGGGCCGCGATCGTCAAAGCCGTGACGCATTACAATGATGCAAACATTCTTGCCGAAGTGAGCAAAAATCTAGGCGAGCCAATGGTTGGACGGAACGTCTCACAGATGCCTGAGGCGGAGAAGATCGCAGGACGAGGCTGGTAAAGTAAAAATGTAGACATGTACACAGGTATACACGTACACATATTCTTACGTGTTTACTCGTTTACGTGTGTACTTGCATACCTAACCATGAAAATTGGTGTCCTCGCTTTACAAGGCGATTTTGCCGAACATATCGCGATGCTCAAACGTCTCAAGGTGGAAACATCTGAAGTCCGTTTACCTGAGCATCTCAACGGGCTGGATGGTCTCATCATCCCCGGCGGTGAGTCGACGACGATTGGCAAACTTGCAAATGACTTTGGCCTGATTGAGCCACTGCGCGAGTTCGGTCAGCGCCATGCCATCTGGGGTACATGTGCGGGCGCGATCTTTCTTTCTAAAGATATCAGCCGCGCTCAGCCTTTGCTCGGTCTCATGGATATCAAAGTGGAGCGCAATGCGTTTGGCCGCCAGGTGGATTCCTTCGAGACCGACCTTGATGTTCATGAACTTAAGCAAGCCACTGGAACGAAAAATCCTTATCACGCGGTCTTCATCCGCGCACCGCTCATTGAATCTGTATCCGGGGATGCAAAGGCTCTCGTCTCTCTGGCCGACGGGAGAATTGTCGCCGCACAACAGGGGCATCTCCTTGCCACGGCCTTTCATCCCGAACTGACGAACGATACGCGTTTCCATGAATATTTCCTTTCGCTGGCTGATTAATGTAGCAGGGGTACAATATATATATGATGTCTATTCGTCCTCTTGCCCTCCTGGACCTCCCCTATATCTACAGCTTCCGTGATGAAGCCATAGGACTCGATACCGCGCGCACATTAACGCGCGGCAATCCGCTCGGCGCGGTGGGATTGTTCGCCTACGTCAACCCGGCCCGACATATTTACTCCGCGATCACAAATGGTGAGGGTGAATCCGTATTGGGAGGCATCGTCTATCATCGCGATGATACGTTTGCGAAGTTACTTTATATCGCTCCCTCATCGCAGCTTAACCATCCAAACTTGCCTGAACTGATCGAAAATTTAGCCGCGCAGGCAGGGATATGGGGCGCGTTCCATGTGCTCGCAGAAATAGACGAGACAAGCGATGCATTTGTTGCTCTGCGTAAATCGGGTTTTTCCGTGTACGCGTGGCAAAGGATGTGGGATGTCTCTGAAATAACGGAGGCAGGTTCAGGGCGCCGTCCTGAGCCTGTCGAAGGGTTTGATTGGACGCGAGTGAAGTCCGTGGATCTGCCCTCGGTGCAGAGTCTCTATCATCAAATCGTCCCGCCGTTGCTGCATCCTTTTGAGCCGCAGCCAAAGTCCGCGGCTGGCTGGATGTGCAATGAGGGTGTGAAATGTTACGTGAGCATGGTGAATGGCGTCTATGGGATCGTGCTGACGCCGCTCATCCATCCCGAAGCGACAGATGTGAGCAGGAAACTGGCTTCCCTGATCAATAACCTGCCTGACCGGCGCAACCGGCCTGTATATTTGTGCGTGCGTTCGTATCAAGCCTGGCTCGAACCCGTGCTTGCAGATTTGGGTGCAAAGGGCGCGGAGCGCCAGGCTGTAATGGTCAAGCATCTGGCGCGATTGGTGAAAGAGGAACAAACAGTCCCGGCTGTGCCCTCGGGTGCAAGAGTTCAACCTTCGCAGGTAAGCAGGGTTGGAGGGAAGAAGTAATTGGGTTTCCAACTCAAATGAGGATCTTCCTCATTTTTATAATAACATTCCAACGTAAGGATTCCCCCAATTCTCGTATAATAGGAATATACTGACTGACAGGCAGGTATCCTGAAATGGTCACTTATTCCTTCCAAGCCTCCGTATGCCGCTCATTTCGGTAAGCTCAAGCGGCGCAAGTATCCAAGGGATTACCCCTTCTCGCTTTCCCAACTACTATTGACTAATAACTGATTGAATATGACTCAACTGAAAATAACTGACGACCTCGACGCACTTCTCGACGTCCTCCCGCTCGACGTTCGCCACGCGGTGGAGAGGGCGAACGATAGCGAGAACCTGCTCGAGATCATTTTGGATTTAGGCCGCATCCCCACTGC
>DATDRD010000371.1:0-5481 GCA_035291925.1 Anaerolineales bacterium | reverse complement strand
CATTCTCCTATCACAGAATCGTACCGCATTATACGGAGCAGAATCCGATTTAAGCGAGGTGATAACCCGGCAAGATCTATCATGGTGACCAGCTCAATGCCAGAGGAGGGTAAAAGCCTGACCGCCGCAAATCTTGCGGTTGTTTTTGCTCAAGCGAACTTTAAAACGGTCATCGTGGATGCAGATTTAAGACATCCTGTACTCCACGAGCTCTTTGAGGTGGAGAATGAAGCCGGGCTGGGGGACGTGCTGAGTTCACATGCGATGAGGGTTGAAGAGTGCATAAAAAATACCCCTGTGGATAATTTGCAAATACTGACCAGTGGGAAGGCTCTTCCAGATCCATCAGGGCAGCTTGGTTCCGAGCGGATGGAAGAGATAATAATGGATCTGAAGAAAATTGCTGAAATTGTCATCTTCGATAGTCCGCCAGTGTTGGTGTTTGCTGATGCAATTGCTTTATCTCGTCGAATAGATGGGATCATCGTGGTGATTAAAGCTGGGAAATCGAAGCGGAGCGCCATTAATCAAACTCTTCTTGACCTGCAAAATGCCAATGCTAATTTGCTCGGAAGTATTTTCAATCAATCTCCTAGAAGCGATACCTTCTCTGTGAATAAGGTGTATATGCAGGAGCGGCCCCAATTGCTCTTTGCTCGGGTTTTAGCAAAGAAAGAAAATCAATTCCATGATCTGCGCGATTCAGCTACACCCCTACATGAATTTCCTGTATTACCTGAATTAGATAGTAAGAGAGCAAGTGTCATTACGACCGAATTCCATGACTTGGACGATTTGGCGTCTCCCGCGAATGAATATCTTGAAATATCCGGTTTAGAGGCTGAGAAAGCCGGTATTGATGGGGATCAATTTCTTGACCTGGACGATTCGGCGTCTCCCGCGAATGAAAATCTTGAAATATCCGGTTTAGAGGGTGAGAAAGCCGGTATTGATCGGGATCAATTTCTTGACCTGGGCGATTTGGCGGTGCCTGCGATTGAAAACCTTGAAATTTCTGGTTCAGGCAATGGGAGCAGAGCAACAAAAACCAATATTCCGCATGATAGCAAAACTGCCAAGAGGACAAACCATAAGAAGCCGATCCTAATGCGTGATCTGGACGATTCCACTACGCCCACAAATGAAAACCTTGAGATGTCTGATTCAGGGAGCGAGAAAGCCACCGTTGATGAGACCCAATTTCATGACCTGGGCGATTCAGCTACACCCATAAATGAAATCCTTGAAGTGTCTGGTTTAGAAAGTGAGGAAGCCGTTGTCGATGAGACCCAAATCTCCGGCCTGGGCGATTCCGCCATACCGGCAAATGAAAACCTTGAAACGTCTGATTTGGAGGGCGAGAAGGCCCGCATTGACGAGGTCCAAATGCAAGAGCTCGGCGACTCGACTATACCCGCAAGTGAAAACCTTGAATCACCCCCTTTAGATAGTGAGGCTTATGTCAAGGAAACCAGCGTTCAACAAAAAAAGAAACGGACTCGAAAATCCAAACGCAAGGAGCTCCAAAATGAAGTAGTTCCCGTTGCTGCGCCGGATGTTCCGGTTGAGCAGACTAATGAATGAATCTGTTCACCGCATGGCAGGCAGGACAGGTAATTCGCCAATAGGTTGAAACGGCGCTTCGATTTCGCTATAATGAATGTAAACACTTACTGAAAGGAAGCCTTATGACAAGGATACTCGTTACTGGTGGCGCCGGTTTTATTGGTTCACACGTGGTTGATTTGTTTGTCACTCAAGGATATGAGGTTGTCGTTCTCGATGACCTGTCCACCGGACACGCCTCAAACTTGAACCCGGCCGCGAAGTTTTATCAAATGGATATTCGCAGTCCGCAGATCCGTGAGGTGTTCGAAGCTGAAAAACCCGATTATATTAGTCACCATGCGGCCCAGATGGATGTGCGCCGTTCAGTTGCCCAACCATTGTTTGACGCAGATGTTAATATCCTCGGTTCGATCAACCTCATCGAACACGCAAGGGAATTTAAGGCAAAGCACTTCCTCTACATTTCGACTGGCGGAGCCGCATACGGCGAACCAGAACAGCTTCCATGTGATGAAACGCATCCTGTCAACCCGATCTGCCCATACGGCGCCAGCAAGCATACAGTTGAACATTATTTGTACATGCATTATGTAAACTATGGTCTGAACTATACAGTGCTTCGCTATCCCAATGTTTTCGGGCCCCGGCAGGATCCACATGGTGAGGCGGGTGTTGTGGCTATATTCACAGGAAAAATGCTTGCGGGTGAGCAGGTGATCATCAATGGAGACGGAAATCAGACGCGGGATTTCGTCTATGTAGGTGACTGTGCCCGGGCTAATCACCTTGCACTCACAATCGATCACCAGCCGGGAATATACAACCTGGGCTGGGGCCGGCCTACTTCGATTAACGATATCTTTTCGACACTGGAAAAAATCACAGGTTACACTCTGCCGGTTCAATACGCTCCCGCCAAAGTGGGCGAAACTCGCCATATCTATCTGGATGCTTCCAAAATTAAAAAGGAATTAGGCTGGGCTCCAACGGTCACTCTCGAAGAGGGCCTGGAGAAAACTGTCGCCTATTTTAAGATTTTGGAGGAGGTGGCATAATGACTGTTCAGACATATTTGTGATCAGCCTCTTCCATTTTTAGAGTGTGCTGCTCTTCGCAGTGTAGTTGCATTACTGGTAGAAAAAACTATTTTTGATTTTCACGATGACCAGCGTATCGAATTGTGTTTTCTCTGATACGGTTGTGCTGGAATCTGGAAGAGTGAATCGTAATAGTTTTATTTGTATAGGATGGAAATATGATTGACCAAAAAGTTCTTCTCATTGATGACGATGCTGACCTCCTTCATCTGGCTGGCCTGCTCTTTAAAAAAGCCGGAGCTCATATTTTCACAGCTCGCGATGGTCTGGAAGGTATCAGCAAGTTGTTTACCTGCAACCCAAACCTGATCGTACTGGACGTGATGATGCCAGGCACGAACGGGTTTGAGGTGTGTCAAAGAATCCGCCAGGTATCGAATGCTCCGATCATCATGTTAACAGCTCTAAATGAGGAGCAGGAGATGCTCCGCGGGCTGGAGGCTGGCGCGGATGATTTTCTAACAAAGCCCTTCAATGCAGAAGTTCTGATGGCGCGTGCAAAGACAGTTTTGCGCCGCAGCGCAAATGGAAATACCCCTGGCCCGAATTTTGAGTTCAATAACGGCCACCTGAGTATCGATATTGAAAGGCACCACGTTCTGGTGGATGAGAAGAGAGTTAAGCTAACTCCCGTTGAGTTCCGCCTGATAGTTTATCTGGCGCGCAATGCGGGTAAAGTATTAACTTTTAACCACATCCTTTCCAATGTTTGGGGTGATCAATATATGGGAAGCATTGACTATGTCCACGTTTATGTTTCGCATCTCCGAAACAAGATCGAGGAAAATGTCAAAAACCCGCGTTATATCCTGACTGTCCACGGTGTGGGATATATCTTTGAGAGATAGGAAATCTTATGCCGGGCTTGAATATAACGATTACAATTCATCACAAAGGAGAGAAAAATCATGGATATGTCTGCTATTGCCGATTGGTGCACGATTCTGTTCTTCCTGTGGTTTGGGTTGAAGACGTTCATTCCCGCCCTTGATAAAGGCTTTTTCTCAACCCTCGGAGGCATTATCGCTCTCGCGGCAGCCGTCAGCACATTCATCGACCGCAGTCCATAACCTTTAAAACGATACAAAAACCCGGTGTCTAATGATCGACACCGGGTTTTTTGATTCTATTTCTCTACAATTGGCACGGAGGGGGGCGTATTAAGAAACTTTGCAGGGCTTAGGATAAACTGGTCAAACCCAACTCCTTCTGCCCCGGCCTGCAATCGTACTGTGACCTCACCACTGGTCTGGAAATAAACCAGTGGCTCAGAAGCCCCGGAGCCTGAGGCATCGCACCCTACCCACGCCCAGCCCTGCTGCTCAGAACCTTGCGCAGTCAGATAACTGTTCGTGCCCGGCCTGAAGACCGCCTTGCTGGCCTGGTCGACTGAATCCGAGAATTGCACCCAGATCAGGTTCGCCTGTGATCTACCCTTCGGCGCTCCGACTTTCATATGAATCCAGCAACGGTAAGGGATACCGCTCTGGACCTGCACCTTAAAAGTTGCATGGGGATCGTTTTCGGGAGGGGGATCAAGTTCATCTCCGGTGTTGGGAAGTCCGATCAAGTTGCCACCGGGCGAGTCGGAGTCATCTATGAAGTCGAGTTCAACCAGGGCATCCGACGATAGATCCGACGCGTAGACGATGACTTCAGATGGCGAGCCGCCTCCCACTGTCTCAGGCACCGCAGTGTTGACCACAGGCGCGGAGGCTGGCCCACTTGCGCACGCGGAGAGCAAAGCCAGAACGAGAGTTCCAGTAGCGGCGAATAAAGCCAATGTTCGGGATTTAGTTCTCAATCTCATTTGAAGACTTCTCGACTCTAATGGATTATTCCATTGGCGAGGTTTTACCGTACACATCCGCGCTTACCTCGTAAGCATGTTTCTCCAATGCCAGCGCCTCAGCACGGATCTCCGCCAGGGCCTCAGGGCTGAGATGCTCAAGATTGACCAGCACTAACGCTTCTTGTGTAGCATCCTGGCCGCCCCAGTTGACTCGAACCTCGCCCACGCCGGATACATAGTATTTGAACTGCGCAGCGCCCACTTCTCCCAGGCTGGACTCGGCAATCACCATCGCGTCCTTGTAGCAGTCCAGAGGAACACAGGTTTCCTGGCCTATCTTTTGCACATCCCCATAGTCCGACCATTCCACTGCGGGACCCCATCCTTGATAATACTTGGCCATCCCCACCTGTGGCTCTGCCATCATTTTGATTCCTGCCCTCGCATCTTCAAGGCCGGCGATCCATGTTGGAGCATCGACAAACTTCCCATCCTTGAATTCCTCCGGGTGCTCGCCCAGATACCACACATTGCCGTCATTATCCTGCGCATAGAAGGCAATCTCCTTCTCTATTACCTCATCATTGTTGTAATCTACTATCCAGGCGACCACAGTGCGAACTCCCTCGATCTCCTTGGTCAGATCTGTGACAGTGAATTCTATGCGACGAGCAAAGCTGTTCCCATCCTCATCAACAGCAGTGCCCTCATACACCCACTTTGTGCCTGGCTGCATAGGCATCCATTTGTTGTTGATATCTGTTGGACTATCGAAATTGCCAGGGTCAAAGTCCTTGAACTCCGCGGTTGCTTCCGGGTCGGGCTTGCTACTACATGCCGAGACAAATATCATGAGTATTAACACAACTGTCAGGGGGATAAAGTGAAAATGCCGCATATGTAACTCCTTTTCTGGTAAGCTATCGCGCAACCTATAATTTGTAGACCGTAAGCTATTCAAATTGCCTACGGTCTACGTTCATAAAACTTGATCCAAGCGCGTGTTGGCTTCTGTTCGGGAAC
>DATDRD010000370.1:0-2241 GCA_035291925.1 Anaerolineales bacterium | reverse complement strand
CCTGCGGGACCTCTCAGATGATTGCGATGCGCTACGGCTGTGTACCGCTTGTGCGCGCGGTTGGCGGGCTGCATGATACTGTCACAGACAGCGAAACAGGTTTTGTCTTCGTGGATACAAAAGTGAAATCCTTCAATGATGCACTGCGCCGTGCCTTGAAATTGCTTCCGCATCATTCGCGCTGGTTAAATTTACAAAAAGCAGGCATGGCTTTGGATTTCTCGTGGCCAAAATCCGCGAATAAATATCTTGAATTGTATAAGAAGCTTGCAGGGGAGACTCCTTCTATTCGTAGCGCAAATAATCTTGCACTTCGCGAAGGCTAAGGGTGATCAATGAAAACACGAGCAGTGATCCTTGCGGGTGGTGAAGGTTCCCGGCTGGGTGCGCTTACCGCAAAACGGACGAAGCCCGCTGTGCCCTTTGCCGGCAAATACCGCATTATAGATTTTGCGCTGTCCAATTGCGTCAACTCGGGCATCTTCGATCTCATGGTGCTGGCGCAATACCGTCCGCAGTCCCTGATCGAACACATCGGTTCCGGCGCACCCTGGGATTTGAATCGCGATTTCACCGGGGGGATCAAGATCCTCACGCCCTATAAGGCGCGCAATAGCTCGGACTGGTATGCAGGCACAGCAGATGCTGTCCAGCAGAATTTTAGCTTTATCAAACAGGGCGAACCCGATTTTGTGCTCATTCTATCCGGCGATCATATCTACACCATGGATTATGACGCCATGATCTCCTTCCATATTGATCATCACGCAGACCTGACGGTAGGAACGATCCGCGTCCCGATCGAGGAGGCCTCGCGTTTTGGAATCCTATCGGTGAACGACCAGTATGAGATCACATCATTCATCGAAAAGCCCCCGAATCCTCCGTCCAATCTCGTGAACATGGGCGTGTATCTGTTCAATCGGGAATTGCTTGACCATGTGCTCTGGGAAGATCGCCAGCGGAAAAAATCGACACATGATTTTGGCCGGGATATTATTCCGTATCTGGTCAAATCCAAGGCACGCGTATTTGGCTTTCCATACAGCGGCTATTGGATGGATGTGGGTACTGCGCTATCCTACTGGCAGGCACACATGGACTTGTTGTCCCCCTCGCCGCAGTTGAAACTATACGACCGCAGTTGGGTGATGCACACTCGCACCGAGGAACGGCCTCCAGCGCGGATCACCGCGGGCGCGACCGTTTTTGCAAGCATGATATCCGGTGGATGCTTTATAGAATCGGGAGCACGGGTTGAAAGCTGTGTTCTTTCGCCCGGTGTGGTGATCAAGCCAGGCGCGGTCGTGCGCGAATCAATTCTTATCACAGATTGTGTTGTTGAGAGTGGGGCAGTGATCGAACGCGCCATCCTCGATAAACACGTTCACATCGGAGAAAATGCTCGTGTGGGCGGCGGAATCCCGAATTCTGACATAAAGCTTGCGGTGCTGGGGAAAAATTCAATCCTGCCGGCGGGATACACCGTGGAACCCGGCGCTGAAATCAGCACCGACGTTATTCCATCCGATTACGATGATTCCGTCATTCGTGCCGGTCAGTTTATTCGTACGCGGAGAAGACCGAATGAAATTTGAGCGTTCAGGCGGCATCCTGCTCCATCCAACCAGCCTGCCCGGGCCTTACGGTATCGGCGATCTCGGACCGCAAGCCTATCATTTTGTTGACTGGCTCGCATCCACCGGATGCAAACTCTGGCAGGTGCTTCCGCTTGGCCCCACAGGTTACGGTGATTCGCCTTATCAGTGTTTTTCTGCATTTGCAGGCAATCCATACCTTATCAGTTTTGATGCGCTGATCGAAGATGGGTTGTTGAGGAAGGATGACTTTGCGGATACGCCTGAGTTCAACGCGTCGCGCGTGGACTACGGGCTGCTCATCCCGTGGAAACTTGAACTTCTGCAAAAGGCCTTCTCCCGCTTTTCTCTCGCGCTCCCGAAAGGGCCGCGGGACGATGTGGGGGGAGCGACCGTAGGGCGCGAGGACGAAGCGCTTATCCATGAGTTCAACGGGTTCCGAGCTGATAACGCTTCCTGGCTCGATGATTATGCACTATTCATGTCGCTCAAAGAAGCCAATGGAGGCGGCGCATGGAGCGACTGGGATGAATCCATGCGTAAGCGAAAGAAATCTGCAACGAACGGCGCCCGCAAGGCGCAGGCGGAAAGCATCGACCGCTATTCCTTCTATCAATTTTTATTCTTCCGCCAATGGAATAAA
>DATDRD010000369.1:0-3316 GCA_035291925.1 Anaerolineales bacterium | reverse complement strand
TTCGGGTCTTCGAGCCAGGCGTTGAGTTTGTCCATTAATTTGTCTTTTTTCATGGCTTGAAGGATCACACGCACCAACGCCACCAGCAGCGCGTCTTCCTCGTTGTACTTCCAGGCATCGAACCAGACTGTCTTGCACTTGCGGAACGATTTCTCCTCGCCCTCGGCAAAGCGATGTTGGCCTGCCTCTCGCATGGGTTTATCGAGCATGTGCTGCACACGCAACAGCAGGGATGTTTTGCCAGATCCCCACGAACCGTTGATGCCAATCGCCAGCGGCGTCTCGGTTTTGGGGCTGGCGACCAGGCGCGCCAGGGTCGCGGCGAAATCGTCGAAGTGGAAATCCGCCGTCCTCGTGTCATGCAGCGGGGCGTCGTGCAAAATTTCGGGAGTCTGATATTTGCGATGTGACATGGCGATCCCTCGTGATAAGACTACAGCCATTGTATAACAAATCTGAATATTTACAATACTTCTTACCGAAGTATAATCACCTCCAATGACCGACAAATCCTACGAAGATGAGATCCTTCAATGGCGCGCGAGGAAGTATGATGAACTCACCCGCGAGAATGGCTGGCTGGCGCTGGCGGGCCTGTTCTGGCTGAAAAAAGGGAGGAACCTGGTTGGCTCCAACCCCATGTGCGAAATCGCCCTGCCGGAACGAGGTCCGACTTTTCTTGGGATCGTCGAAGTAAAAGGAAAGACCGTCCGCTTGCAGGTGGCAAAAGGGATCAGGGCGCAGGTCAATGGTAAATTGGCGCAAAAAGTAATCCTCAAGTCCAGTAAAGAGGCGAAGCCCAGTTTTATTGCGTGGAATGATATGCGCATTGTCCTGCACGAACATGCAGGCAGGTACGCCATCCGCATCTGGGACAACCAACGCGAGCAGCGGCATTCCCTCCCGCCATTGAAATGGTTCCCCATCAACAAACACTTCCGCACGAAGGCGCGTTATACGCGTTATCCTGATGCAAAAATATCTGACCAGCCGGATACTTTTGGCGATATGGTGGAAGACCGCATGGATGGATATATCACCTTCAATTTTGAGGGAAAGAAATATAAACTGGACGTGGCCGAAACGAAAGACCACAAGTTGTTCATCAAATTTAAAGACCTCACCAGCGGCAGGGAGACCTATCCCGCAAGCCGGTATTGTTACACCGAGCCTGTGCAGGATGGCGCGGCAATTTTGGATTTCAATTTTTCATATAGCCCTCCCTGCGCCTTTACCGAATACGCAACCTGCATTTTCGCACCACCACAGAATCACCTGCCGTTCCGAGTCGAAGCGGGAGAGATCTATCGCGGATAATTCGCGCTGAGCGCAGTCGGAGCGCGCGATTTTAGCTCACGTGACCAAATCCCTTACAGTTGGAGTGGGCCCATTTTCAGCTCAGCCAGCCTCATGCTGTTTCAACGCCTCCTCCGTTCAGTCCAACAAACTCTTGGTTTCACCTGGTCTTTTCTTATTTATTATGGATTGCCCTTCCACCACCAGGCTTTGACCCGGATCTATGCCCCTTTCATCCGCCCGGGCGACCTGTGCTTCGACATCGGCGCGCACCTTGGCGACCGCATCCGTGCCTGGTCCAAACTAGGTGCTAGGACCATTGCTCTTGAGCCTCACCCGGGAATGATGAGTTGGCTGCGGCATTGGTACGGCCAACAGCCGAATGTGGTACTACTCGAACAAGCAGTTGGTGCTCAGTCCGGGATAGGGACCTTATGGATCAGCCGCCTCACTCCAAGCGTTTCGACGCTTTCGCCGAAGTGGCTAACCACAGTCCGGCAGAACCGAAGGTTTGCCGGAATACGCTGGGAGGAACAAGTACCTGTTACAGTCACCACGCTGGATGCCCTGATTGCGCTACATGGGAGACCGGCCTTCTGTAAGATCGATGTCGAAGGGGCAGAGTTGGATGTGCTCCAGGGTCTATCACAAGCGCTTCCCGCGCTGTCATTTGAATACATTCCGGCGGTGATCAAGACGGCGCTGGGCTGTATCGACAGGTTAGATCAATTAGGTCAATATGAATACAACTGGAGGGTGAGCGAATGGCCCAGACTGCGTTCAACCGTTTGGCTTGGTCCACAGGACATGGCTGCAATTCTCACTCGTATGTCGCCTGATAGTAACTCAGGAGATGTGTATGCCCGGTTAAAATCCTAAGAGAATCTGATGATGACTTATTGCCGGTTCTGCATATAATTGGCGCAAACGCGTAATGAACACAACATACGAAACCATTATTAATGGGGAACAGATCCCCAAAATCGGCTTTGGAACGTGGAAGATTGGCGGCGGTTCGCATGCCGACCCAAAACTGGATTCCGTTTCACTGGCCGCGCTGCGTTCTGCCCTGGAGGTCGGTTACACTCACTTTGATACAGCCGAAGTTTATGCCGCAGGCCATGCAGAGGAGTTAATGGGTCAGGCGATTCGTGAAACAGGTGTGAAGCGTGATTCGCTGTTCATTACTACCAAAATCGCTCCCGAACACCTGAAATTTGACCAGCTCCTCCAGGCTTGCAAAGGCTCGCTTCAGCGCCTTAACATGGATTATGTTGACCTGTATCTTATTCATTGGCCGCGCGCCGGCATGAAATTCGAGGAGACCTTCCGCGCCCTCAACAGACTCGTGCGCGAGGGCAAGGTACGGCATTTAGGTGTAAGCAATTTCAGCGTTAAACTTCTCAAACAATCACGGGAACATTCCGAAACGCCGATACTCACGGATCAAGTTCCGTGTAGTGTTTTTGATCGCTCCTATGTGAAAAACGGGGTATTGGAATATTGTCAGCAAAATGGTATTCTGCTCACGGCTTACTCTCCTGTGGAGCAGGGCCGATTGAAACCGAACCAGACCCTTCGGTCCATTGCTGAGGCGCACAGCGCGACACCTTACCAGATTGCGCTGGCATGGTTGGTCTCCCAGCCGCGCGTCCTTACAATCCCGATGTCGTTCGATCCACAGCACATAAAAGAAAATTTCGAATCCGTGAACATCGTTCTCACAGCAAAAGAAATCAAATCACTCAACGAACTGGCATGACCCTACCTACTCGAACAATTCCTGAAATTGAAATCATTGAAGAGCATGAAGAGGAGACTGAACTAGAACCGCTCTATCGGGTCATCATCCACAACGATGATGTCACCCCGATGGATTTCGTCGTTCATGCATTAACGACCTTCTTTTATCTTTCAAACCCCAAAGCGGCTGAGATCATGATGACGGCACATTTCTCCGGCATGGCTTACGTCCAGACCCTCCCAAAATCTGAAGCCGAGAGGCGCATCAACAAAGCTC
>DATDRD010000368.1:0-24296 GCA_035291925.1 Anaerolineales bacterium | reverse complement strand
ATGGATGAAGATCACGGCCTTCCGATTCTAAACAATTCGGTCTCTAAGGCTTTCGCTATCCTGGAATTCTTGGCTAATGCTGATTCCGCTAAGGAATTGGTTTCAATTTGTAATGCCCTCAAGATGAACAAGAGTACAACTTATCGGTTCCTGACTACCCTAGAAAGCCTGGGATATGTTGTTCAAGATCGTGAAAACAATCGTTATGCTCTGGGATCCAAGGTGGTGTGGCTGGCATCCAGATTCCTTGAGGCAATCGATTTACTTACAATCGCACGACCAGTGCTGATGCAGCTTCGCGAAGAAACCGGTGAGACTATCCACCTTGCCATTTTGGATCATTTCGAAGTTGTTTATATCGATAAATTAGATGGCAAATCCTATGTGCGTATGGCGTCTAGTGTAGGAAATCGTATGGCTGTCCACTCTACGGGCCTGGGTAAAGCCTTATTCGCATATAGGCGGGAAGATGTCTGGCAGAGTTATGTAGAGAAAGTGGGGCTTGGACGACGCACATCAAATACTATTACAGATCCTGCTGTTTTTTTTCAAGAGCTGCGACTTATCCGTGAGCGTAATTATTCGATCGATAACTCTGAGAACGAAGATGGAATTCGTTGTGTTGCCCTGCCAATTCGTGACCATACGGGCAAGGTTGTTGCAGCGATCAGCATTACCGGCTGGATGATCACAATGACACCCGACCGCGATCTGGAGTTGGCGACAATTGGACTGAAGTATGCCAGCATACTCTCTGCAAAACTAGGTTATTTGCAGAAGGAACTGGTTAATGTCTGAGACAGAAATGTGTAATCAGAACTTCGTATCCATTGTGCTTGTATTCGCTAGTCGGTTGGAAGGATCGCTAAAGAGTAGGCTGCCAGCATCCACTCGCGTGGTGCGAATTACCACTGCGATGCTAGGAAGGCGCTCATCGGGTATGGGTGCAGTCATTCAAGCATTGACAATCGCATTGCACCAAATTACCGACCGAAAGGAGGTGAGGTTTACCCAAGCGACTCGTTCGAATAGTCTGGTCGCCCAGTAAACAACTCTATTCCCCAAACTACGAGACCCTGAAGGAAGCAAATGCTTCCCCATTTTTCAAGTACTTCTAACTAAGAGGAGAAAGTGAAAATGAAAAAGCTTATGTTCCTAATCAGCCTCGTGCTGATCGCAAGTTTCACGCTCGCCGCCTGCGGGCCGGCTCCCGCTACGCAACCTCCGGCTGCTACTGAAGCACCGATTGTTGCCCCCGCGACCGCCGCCCCCGCGACCGCCGCTCCTGCGACTGCCGCTCCTGTGACTACCGACGATGTCACAATGGCACAAGCGGATCCGACGAACCTGTTCCCGAACGGGATCGGCGGTGCCCAATGTCAGGGTGTCAATCTGGTGGCCGCGACACAAACAGGGCCGCAGATCGCGAGCCCGATGGAGAACTACTGGGAAGAGTGGAGCGCCAAGACGGGCGGCACGGTTGAAGTCCAGACCTTCCCGTTTGGTGATCTGTTTGCAAAGATCCAGACCGGCTATGTGAGTGGCGCTAGCCCGTTCGACATCATCGTCTACGCTTCGGACTGGGCGGGCGACCTCATGGGCGCCGGTTATCTACTGGAAGTCCCACAGAAGTATCAGGACATGATGGGCTACCAGTACCTTATTCCGACCTACCGCGATCGGATTCTGTCATGGGGCGGCACGGTCTATGCCACTCCGTATGATGGCGATGCGCACAACACGTACCTGCGCAAAGACCTGTTGACAGACCCGAAGAACCAGGCCGATTTCAAAGCGAAGTATGGCTATGATCTGCCGGTGCCGATCAAGACGTGGACGCAGTATTACGACATAGCCGAGTTCTTCAACGGCAAAGAGATTGACGGAACGACGATTTATGGCGCAGGGACGGCGTTCAAGCGCGGGGGCCAGTCTTACTGGACCTATCTCGGCGTCGCCGCACCGTTCGCCAAGTCGCCGACCGATCCGGCGTACTTCTTTGACCCGGACACGATGGAGCCGCGGATCAACAACCCGGGGTTCGTGGCGGGGCTGGATTTCTACAGCTCGCTGGTCAAGGTGGGGCCGCCGGACGTCCTGAACTGGGACGTGGGTGACATTCGCGCCAACTTCCCGGCGGGCAAGTTGGCGCTGGGGATTGACTGGGGCGATGTAGGTCCGTTATCGGCCGATCCCAACTCATCGGTTGTGACCGCCGGCTGGAGCGCCCAGGCCCACCCGGGCGTGGACAAGTATTACGATGCGCAAGCCCAGCAGTGGGTTGAGGCGTATAACCAGGCACCGTTCCATGCGTTCGGCGGCTGGGTCGGCGGCGTCTCCAAGACGAGCAAGAACGCGGACTGTGCGTTTGACTTTCTGTCGTTCATGGGCAGCCAGAACATGAGCCAACTGCTGGTGGTGACGGGCGGCTCGGGTGTGAACCCGCACTACTACAGCGACATGAACAATCCGGATCCGTGGATCAAGAGCGGGATGAGCCCGGCGCAGGCGACGGAATACCTGGACGCAATTCGGGGCACCGTCAATCATCCGAATGCGGTGGTGGACCTTCGCATCCCGGGTGCGGCCGAGTACTTTGATGCGTTGGACACGCAACTGGCGCGAGCCGTCGCTGGGGAGGTGACATCGCAGCAGGCGTTGGACCAGGTCGCGAAGGATTGGAATGCAATCACCGACCGACTAGGCAGGGACCAACAAAAGGCGCTCTATCATCAAATGCTGGGACTGCCGTAGATCGTTGGTAGTTAATCTGACAGTGCCACGCTCCGCATTTGTGCATAACAAAGGGGGCCCCCGTTCCGAGTTGGTTTTTCGCTTCAAAAGCCGGATGCGGCGCTGTTAGAGAAATTTAGTTATCGGTAGTCAGTAGTTGATGCGACAATCAGGCTACTGGCTACCGACTCTTCGATGAGGAGAGCACGCAACAAGCAACTCGTGGGATTTCTCAATCAGACTACCGCCGACCAAGCGTTGGCGAGAGAGGAAGATGTCTATGAAAAAAGCGGATGTTTCGATGGGCGGTTCCGCGCCTCGCATGTTCGCGGTCGAGGAATCGCCGACGACGAAAAAGGATCGCGGAGTCAGCTATGCGTTTCTAATGCCGACCGTTATTCTGATTTTAATCTTGTCTATCTTCCCCCTGGTCTTTTCGCTGGCGTTGTCGTTTGCGAGCTGGGACCTGTCCCGGCTGGAGGGGGGCGTGCGCTTTATCGGTTTTCAGAATTTTGCGACCCTGTTTTCCGATACGCGCTTTTGGGATACGGCGAAGAATACGGTGTACTTTGTCGGCGGCGCGGTCGCCCTGCAATACCTCCTCGGCCTGTGCTTGGCCATGCTCCTCAACCAGGAGATTCGTTTCCGCCGCTTTTTCCGCGTCGTTTTCCTGATGCCGATGATGCTGACCCCAGCGGCGGTCGGTTATGTCGGGCGCATGTTGTTCAATGAATCGATGGGCCCGATCAACGATATGATCAAACACCTCGGCCTGCCGATTGTCCCGTGGTTGAGCAATTCGAAGATGGCGATGCCTTCTCTGATCTTGCTGGATACGTGGGAGTGGGTGCCGTTTATAACCATTGTCCTGCTGGCGGGGTTACAGTCGCTGCCGCCGGAGGTGTTTGAAAGCGCGACCGTCGATGGGGCGAGCGACTGGCAGATCCTGCGGTACATCACGTTTCCGATGCTCGCGCCGGTTTCGATCACGGTCATCCTGATCCGGGCATTGGAAGCATTCAAGCTTTTCGACATTGTGGTGGTAATGACCGGCGGCGGCCCGGGCACGGCTACTGAGACTGTGACGATGTATGCCTACATCGTGGGCATGAAGAGCGGCAACCTGGGCTATGCCTCTGCCATTGCCTATTCCCTGCTGGTCCTGGTCATCTTGTTTTCTACGATCTTTTTGAATTCTCTGCGCGGTCGCGCTGCCGCAGCAGAAGGATGAGGTGGAATGATGCAACTCACAAGGCGACAGACCAAGAAGGCCAAGTCCTTCATCACTCACTTTTTACTTGTGCTCTGGGCACTTGTCTGCCTCTTTCCCATCTACTGGGTGCTCATCACGTCGTTCAAGCTCCCGATTGCGGTGTTTCAGGGGCCCAAATATTTTCCGTGGATTGATTTCAAGCCCACTCTCAACGCGTGGAATTTCCTCCTGACCGGCCCGACCTCGGCCGCTGTGTACCGCAGTTGGGCCAACAGCGCGATCCTGGCAACGACTAGCGCCGCCATCGCCGTCATCATCGGCGCGATGGCCGGCTATGCACTGACGCGGTTCCGCTTTTACTGGTCTGGGCTGAAATGGAAGAACAACAACATTGCCTTTTTCATCATTTCCCAGCGCATGCTGCCTGCGGTCGTGGTGATTCTGCCCTACATGATCATGTATCGCATCTTTGGGCTCATCGACACGCATCTGGGGATGATCCTGGCTTACACCGTATTTAACCTGCCGTTCGCGGTCTGGATCCTGCGCGACTTTTTTGCCGGCCTGCCGGTGGACCTCGAAGAAAGTGCGCTGATTGATGGCGCGAACCGCTTTCAGGCATTCCGCAGTATCGTACTGCCGTTAGCCGCACCTGGGTTGATTGCGACCTTCCTGTTCTGCCTGGTATTCACGTGGAACGACTATCTCTTTGCGCTGATGCTGACCTTTAGCAAAGCCAGCACGCTACCCATGTTCATCGCCGGGGAGGGGACGCAGTCGTATGGCCCGCAGTGGTGGTATCTCTCTGCGCTTTCTCTGCTCTCGATTGCGCCGATGATTCTCATCAGCTTGCTCGTTGAGCGGTATATCACGCGCGGCCTGGTAGTGGGCGCGATCAAGTAGTGGACACACTGGAGGCACCATAATGGATTTCCGATTTGTGGGACGAACCGGCGTTAAGGTTTCGGAGATTATGCTCGGCTGCCAGACCTTTGGCTGGAGTGCCGATGAGCCGACGGCGCACGCACTCGCCGATTGCTTTGTCGACGCGGGTGGCAATTTTTTCGATACCTCGAATACTTACAATGAGGGCGAGTCCGAGAGGATTCTCGGAACCTGGCTCAAGAGCCAGGGAAACCGGCAACGTTTTGTGATTGCCAGCAAGGTCTTTTTCCCTGCGGACGACAAGGGGCCGAACGATAACGGGCTGACGCGCAAGCACATTATGGACCAGATTGACCGCAGCCTGAAGCGCTTGCAGACGGATTATATTGACATTTACCAGACGCACTGCTGGGATGCGTCGACACCGCTGGACGAGACGCTGCGCGCGATGGACGATTTGGTGACCGCTGGCAAGATCCGCTATATCGGCGCGTCGAACTGGACCGCCTCGCAATTGGTCCGGGCGAACATGCTTGCCGAGAAGCACCACTGGGCGCGCATCGACTGTTTGCAGCCGGAATACAGCCTGCTCATCCGGAGCCCGGAATGGGAACTGTTGCCGGTCTGCCGTGAGGAGGGCATCGGGGTAATTGCCTGGTCGCCGCTCGCGGGTGGGTGGTTGAGCGGTAAGTATCGCCGTAATCAGCAGCCACCGTCGGATAGCCGAGTGGGACGGGCTGACCGTTGGGATGATCTGCCCGAGCAACGCGAGAGCGGGATCACCTGGCAGATCGTTGATGCCTTGATTGAAGTGAGCGGTGCGTGCGGTAAATCGCCAAGCCAGGTCGCGCTGAACTGGCTGCTGCAACAACCCGGCGTGACCGCGCCGATAATCGGCGCGCGCACGCTGGCTCAACTGGAAGACAACTTGGGGAGTGTGGGCTGGTCGCTGAACGCGGAGCAGATGGCGAAACTCAACGCGGCGAGCGACATTCCGCTCCCTTCGCCTTACAATTTCATTGCGAGATACACGCGCAAACGCGCGTGAGAGGTGACCGATGCGAGCACTTTGGGGCAAAGCCCCCTTTCAGTTTGACTTGCGCGAGGTACTGACGCCCACACCCAACGTGGGTGAAGTACTGGTGCGGGTTACCGGGTGTGGAATCTGCGGCACCGATCTGCACGTCCTGCGCGCCATGAACCACGAATGGACGCCGCTGGGTCACGAACTCGCTGGTTGCGTTGAGCATGTCGGCGCGGGCGTCAGCCGTTTGCAATCGGGCGATTCAGTCATCATCGAGAACAATAGCAGCTGCAATGTTTGCGATGCGTGCAAGAACGGCGAAAGCCGTTACTGCCGCAACATCTGGACATATATGAACGATCAAGCCGGGATAGGCGATTACGTGTGTGTCCCGGAAACGTTACTGCAAAAACATCACGACCTCTCGCCTCGCCAAGCCACCGTTGCGGAACCGCTCACCGTGGCGATCGACGTAACGCTGCGTGCTGAAATTCCGCTCAACGGCGAGGTCGCGATCTGGGGCGCAGGTCCCATCGGGATTATGGCTTGCCAAATCGCGAAGTTGCGCGGAGCGCGGCGTGTGTTTCTTGTCGGCTCGCCGCGCGCCAACCCACGCAACCGTTTCCGGTTTGAGCTTGCCCGCGAGTTTGGAGCAGATGTTACCCTCATCGGAAACAAGAATGCCGTGGACGAGATCAAACGCCTCACCGGCGAGGGCGTGGATCGCGTGCTGGTGACCGCGCCGCCCTTCGCAATCCCTGACGCGTTGCGCGCCTGTCGCTTTGGTGGCATCGTTGCATTGATCGGTCTGGAAGAGCACGCGGGGGAGACGGTCGCGTTGGACATCAACGCATTTCATTTCCAGAAACTGCAATTGCGCGCTTCGCATGCCATCCCCAATCACTATTTTCCCATCGCGCTCGATTTGCTTGCAAGGGGTGTCATTAATCCAGACCGGTTGATCACCCACGTTTTCCAGCTAAATGAATTTCGCCGCGCCTTTGAAACCGCCAACAATCCGGACGAATGCGTCGGCAAAGTGGTAATCGAACCGTAGTTTACCGCATCGAGGCTGCTCCATGGAACAACGCCCCATCACTTTGTCAATCTCGACCATTGCAGGAGAGATGGCCCAATGAAAAGATTTATCCTGGCGCATGATCTTGGCACCACTGGAAACAAAGCTACCCTTTTCGATGACGAGGGACATCTGATTGCGAGCACATTCGGCGGGTATGAGACGGTGCACCCGCAAGCGACCTGGGCAGAGCAAGACCCGAACGATTGGTGGCGCGCCGTCTGCACCGCGACGCGAGCGCTGCTTGCCAAATCCAAGGTGGCACCGCAAGACATCGCAGGCGTCAGTTTCAGCGGACAGATGATGGGATGTCTGCCGGTAGATGCTGCCGGTAATCCACTCCGTCTTTGCATCATCTGGGCAGATCAGCGTGGCATCGCCCAAGCAGCGCAACTCGCCGAGCACGTCGGCGAGGAACGCGTGTATCGTATTACCGGCCATCGCATCAGCCCCACCTATAGCGCGTCCAAGATCATGTGGGTGCGTGACAACGAGCCTGATCTCTTCGCGCGGGTGCACAAGTTCCTGCACGTCAAGGATTTCATTGCCTACCGAATGACCGGCGCGTTCGTCACCGATCGTTCGGACGCGAGTGGCATGAACCTATACAATCTCGAAGGCGGCGCCTGGTCGGATGAGATTCTGAACGCTATCGGACTCGATTCGCGCCGGCTGCCCGATATTCACAATTCGACCGATATAATTGGCGAGATTACCAAAGAAGCGGCAGAACAACTTGGGCTGGCTGCCGGGACGCCTGTCGTCATCGGCGGCGGCGACGGTGCAAGCGCGGCGGTGGGTGCGGGCGCGATAACAGAAGGTCCGGCGTACAACTATATCGGCTCGTCCTCCTGGATTTCATTTGCCGCAACACGTCCGATTTACGACCCGGGCCGCCGCATCTTCAACTGGGCGCACATGGTGCCGAATTTGTTCGCGCCATGCGGTACGATGCAAGCCGCGGGCGGATCATACCAGTGGCTACAGCGGCAGGTCTGCTGGAGCGAGAGCCGCGAGGCGGGCGAGACCGGCGAAGACGTGTACGAAATCATGAACCGCTGCGCCGCCGAGAGCGTCCCTGGCGCACACGATTTGCTCTTCCTGCCATACCTGCAAGGCGAGCGCAGTCCACACTGGAATCCGAAAGCGCGCGGCGGATTCGTCGGCTTACAGGTCACGCACACGCGCGCTGATTTGATTCGCGCGATACTGGAAGGCATCAGTATGAATTTGCGGACGATCCTGCAATCGTTCCTCGATGCGAACGCGCGGATTGATGAAGTGATCTTGATTGGCGGCGGCGCGAAGGGAGAGTTGTGGCGGCAAATCCTCGCCGATGTTTTCGGTCGCCCGACGCTGCGCCCGCGCCTGCTCGATGAAGCGACTTCGCTGGGCGCGGCGGTTGCCGGCGGCGTCGGCGTTGGGCTGTTCCACGATTTCTCTATCGTCAAGCAGCGCATTGAAATCGTGAATCGGCATGTGCCCAATCCCGAAGCGCAAGCGGTCTACAACCAGCTCTATCCGATCTTCCTCGAAACCTACGCCGCGCTGGTCCCCATCTTCGACCAGTTGCATGAAGTGAACTCCTTATGAGTCGCTACGGCTATCACGGCAAAATCCTTCACGTTGATTTGAGCGCGCGCCGCGCCTGGATTGAAGAGCCAGACGAACGTTTCTGGCGAATCTACAGCGGCGGTGGTTTGCTTGCCGCGTACTATCTTTTGCGCGAATGTCCGCGCGGCGTGGACGCTTTCGATCCCGCAAACCTGCTCATCCTCACTTCGAGCGTTATCGCCGGTCATTCTTACGCGAGTCTGGCGCGTTTCACTGCGGCGGCGAAAAGCCCGCTCACCGGCGGCATCGGCGAGACGCGCGGCGAGGGACCGTTTGGCGTGGCGCTCAAAGGCAGCGGCGCGGACGCGCTCATCGTTCACGGCACGGCGGAGCGTGCTACGACCATTGTGATCGAAAACGGCGCGGTGGAATTTTACGACGCTCAATCTCTCTGGGGATTGCGAGTTTCCAAAACGGTGGACGCGCTCGAAAAGGAATTTGGCGCCGACATTCACACCGCCGTCATCGGTCCAGCCGGCGAGAATCGGGTGCGCTTCGCCGGCATCGTCACTGAACGCAGTTATCAAGCCGCGCGAATGGGCATCGGCGCGGTGATGGGTTCCAAGCGTGTGAAGGCAATTGTGATTCGCGGGGATCATCATCCGCCGGTAGCGAACCCGGCGCATTGCGCCGAACTCACCGAGCATTATCGTGGGGCGATGCGCGACAATTCGGTGACGCGCTGGCAACTCGATCCGCCTGGCTTCTCGGCGTGGATTCACAACTATGGCGATAACAACGCGCTGTGCGTACGCAACTATCGTGACGCCGATTTTGAGAGCGCAGAAAATTTCGCGCCGGAGAAATTTATGCCGCACTATCGGCGCGACGGCGATTGCCCTGGCTGTCCAAACAACTGCATCAAATTCTTTGACGACCCACGCGCCGGCGGCATACATCAAGAAATCGCCGGATCACTTGGTTCGAATCTTGGCAGCGCCGATCTGAATGCCATCTTGCGCGCGAATACCTTATGTAACGATCTTGGGCTCGATCCGGCTTCGCTCGGCTTTACGCTGTCTATGGCGATGGAGTGCGTCGAGCACGGCATCCTGGATCAGCCGCTGCGTTTCGGCGACGCGCCGGCAATGCTGGTAATGATCGAACAGATCGCGCGGCGAGAAGGTTTCGGCAATGTGCTCGCCGAAGGCGTCAAGCGCGCGGCGGAAAAAATCGGCGGCGACGCGTCGCGTTACGCACTGCACGTCAAAGGATTGGAGATGGTCTGCTTCGATCCACGTACGCAGACCGGCTTGGGCCTGGGCTATGCTACCGCGCCCATCGGCCCGCGCTACGAAATTTGCGAACACGATATGGATTTTGATCAGGTCGGTCCGCCTCATGCGTTGGATGCTTCGCGCACCCTCGGAATTCTCGATCGGATTCCGATGGACGAACTGAGCGAGCGCAAGGTTCGCAATTTCAACGCGCTGATGATCCTCTGGTCAGCTGCCGACGCGCTGGACATTTGTCCGTTTGCGATTCCGCCGGTGCGCGTGTTTACGCTGCATGATATGGCGGAGATGCTGCGGGCGGTGACCGGCTGGGAAACGTCGACGCACGAACTCTGGCGTTTTGGCGAACGGCGTCTTCACCTGATGCGCGTTTACAATTTGCGCGAGGGCTTGACCGCCGCCGACGACTCGCTGCCGGCACGTTTTTTCGATGACCCGATTCACAAGCCGGGGCGCTTCGACGGCAAGCGTCTGGACCGCGAACAGTTCGTCAGCGCAGTGCGGACCTACTATCATATGATGGGTTGGGATGACGCGGGACGCCCTCGGTACGAGACGCTCCTCGACTATCACCTTGAGTGGACGGTCGAAATGGGACACGCTGAACGCGTCTGAGTAATATACTCGTTAAGTTATGAAAAATTACGTTTTTGCCCGAACGGTCGCCGAAAAAACATCAGAAATATTCCATAATGACAGGTTTGCAAAACCTGTCAGGTCTATCAAGTCTGTTTTTACAGGAGGTCAAAATGCCAAAGTACGGTGCGCACGCATTTGTCTGGATTGACGAGTGGACGACCGAAAAAGGCAACCGCGCGATTGCGGCAGCAGGCCAGCAAAAATTCGGTTTTATTGAAATCCCGCTGCTCAAGCCGCACGAGTTTGACGCGGCGTCGCACAAGAAAGCACTTGCAGAAGCCGGCATTTACGCGACGGCTTCGCTCGTGCTGCCGAAGGACGCGCATATGCCGGCCCAGCCCAAGCGAGCAAAACAATTCCTGGTGAGTGCGTTGGATAAACTCGAAGCGGTCGGCGGCAATTATCTGTGCGGCTGTCTCGCGTTTGCACTGGGCACGTTCACGGGCGCGCCGCCGACAAATGCCGAACGGCAGACGGTGATTGAGACGTTGGGCGAGGTCGCGGCGGAGGCGAAAAAGCGCGGCATCACGCTCGGATTGGAGGCGGTCAATCGGTACGAAGGCTATATATACAATTCACTCGCCGATACGCGCGCGACGATTCAAGCCATCGGCGCGGATAATCTCCAACTGCATGCCGATACCTGTCACATGAACATCGAGGAAGAGGGATTCTACAAGCCGCTGGTTGAGTGCGCCGATGTGCTGGGTTATATCCACATGAGCGAGAGCCATCGCGGTCTGGTGGGTACCGGCACTGTCAACTGGGACGAGGTGTTCCGCGGGTTGGTAGATGCTCATTACAAAGGACCATTAGTGCTGGAATCGTTCGCCGCGATCAACCCAGATTTGATCGCCGCGACCTGCCTGTGGCGTCCACCCAAATACGACTCGATGACAATGGCTAGCAAGGGATTAGAATTTCTAAAGGAAAGAGCCAGTGAATATTTTCATTGATAGCGCGGACATCCAAACCATCGAGCAAGCGCTGAAGAGCGGCTATGTCTACGGCGTGACGACAAACCCCACTCTGCTGCAACGGGCGAGCGTGCGCTCCCAGCAGGTGCCCTCTCTCGCCAAGCAGATCATCGAACTCGGCGCGAGCGAACTGCATCTGCAAGTTTACTCAGAGGACACGAGTCAGATGTTCCAGGAAGCCGCGCGCTTGGTCGAGATCGATCCCAAACGCGTGGTAGTCAAGATTCCCGCCACACCGTCTGGGTTCGCGGCGACCGCGCAGTTGGCTTCCCAGGGAGTGCGCGTAACCCTGACGGCTGTTTATACTGTGGCGCAAGCCATCCTCGCGCAAAGTGTCGGCGCGCGTTACATCGCGGTCTACCTGGGTCGCATGCGTGATGACGGATTGGACGCCCTCGCATTGGTTGGGCAAATGCAACGTACGTTGAACGCGCAGCGCGCCTCAGTCGAAATCTTGGTTGCCAGCGTCCGCTCACCGGCTGAAGTAGAAGCAGTTGCCGAGTTACAAGTCGCAGCCGTTACACTACCTCTCGCGGTATTTCAGCAATTGCCGGAATCACCAGGAACGATGGCTGCGGTGTCGGCGTTCAGCGATGCCTCCAAGTCACTGCAGTGAAATGAGGAAACAGCCTTGATCAAGAAAGACCTTTTCGCGGCAAGCAGCTATGCAGCCATTACGGCCAAGACCGACGAGGTGCTGTCTTGGATTCGCGAAGCGCGCGGCGGCAAAGCTTGAGGTGTGCAAGATAATAGAAGAGGTGTGAAGATGACGCTGAGAGTGGTACATTACACGGAAATCAAATCGGCGGATCGTTGTCGCTACGATGCCGTCGCTCTGGGTGAGGTGATGCTGCGCCTCGATCCTTACGATGTGCCGACAGCCCGCGCCAGAGAGATGCGTGTGTTTCAAGGCGGCGGGGAAACGAATGTGGCATGTGGTCTGGCGTACACCTTTGGCTTGCGGACCGCGGTTCTGACCGCGCTGGTTGACGATAACATCGGCAAGAATATACGAAATCAGTTGCGCGAGGCCGGTGTGGATACCGGCAAGATTATCTGGTTCAATACCAAGAACGATGGCTCGCGTTTCTCCACCGACCAGAAGGGCACGTTGATGAACGGAATCAATTTTACCTACGTTGGCAAAGGTGTGATTCCATCAGACACTTTGTATTACCGCGCCCAGACAGCGGCGCGTGAACTGCGCAAAGGCGATGTTGATTGGGACTCGCTGTTTCGCAAGGAAGGTGTGTGCGTCTTTAGCACCGGCGGAATCTATACGTTGATTTCACCAACCGCGGCAGATTTGGCAATTGAGGGAGTGCGGAAGGCCAATGAACATGGCACGTTTGTGGCCGCCGATCTGAACTATCGGTCGAAGGTGGAACCGAATAAGAACCGCGCGAGGGAGATCAATCGTCAGATCGCCTCGCATTTGGGATTCCTGGTTGGAAACGACGGCGATCTCTCGGATGCTTTGGGCTACGCGACCAGGGTCGCCGCGGACGCGCCTTATGACGAATGGATTGCCGCGTACCAAGAGACCGTTCAGCAAGTCGCAAAGGATTACCCTAATCTGAGTTTGATCGGCACGCAGTGGCGTGGCGCGACCAACGCCGATTGGGTTAGTTGGGGGGCGGTCCTGTACGATGCGATCAACGGCAAACTGTACCAAGCGCCGCTGCGCGTTGACATTCCGATTGCCGATAGAACCGGCGGTGGAGATTCATTCGCGTCCGGGGTGCTGGCGGCTTTGCTCAAGGGCAAGGACCTTGAGACGGCTGTGCAGTGGGGCGCGGCGCACGGCATCCTCGTTCAGGAAACGCCCGGCGATATTACAATGGTGGGCGAGGAAGCAGTTCTCGTTGAAGTCAGGCGCGCCCTCGCGCGCGGAGGAGTAAAGGCAAGGCGGTGAGTCACTATCCGTAAACCTCGGCGAGAACTTGGGGACGGGCACCGAGAAACTCTTTGCTCCGGTACCCGGCAAGGGAAGACTAATGGGTTACCCGTGTGCCTTGCGGCGCACCGGCGGTAGAGTAAAAAAGTTTGGACACAGATAAACACTGACGAACGCAAACCAGAAAAGCCGTGTTCTCTGTGTTCGCCAATATCCTGTTTTCGGAGGAGACATACATGGTCAAATTAATTGCACTGCTAAAACGCAAGCCAGGTATCAGCAAGGAAGAGTTCGCGCGGCGCTGGTTGACGGAACACACCAAACTGTCAACCAAAATTCCAGGCGTGCGCGGCTATCGGATCAACATCGCGACTGATCGCCAGCCAGCAGACACCGGCAACGAGCCAATCTACGATGGCACCGCCGAGATGTGGTGGGACAGTATCGAAGCGATGGAGGCAGCCTTTGCCACCGACCAAGGCAAAGTCGCGGGTGCAGACGCAGATCAATTCGCCGACGTGCGGATTCACATCTACACCGAAGAGCACGAGATTATGCCAGGGCCCAAAAAGCAAGTGGCACGGCGACCAGCCACATCCAACCGAAAAGCCGCGGGCGCAAGGTAATCCTATGGCGATACAATCTCCCAGGATTTGTGTGGTCGGCAGCTCGATGATTGATTTGATTTCCCGGGTGCCGCGTCTCCCCAAGCTGGGAGAGACGCTGGTCGGTAGTTCATTTCATCTCGGCTATGGCGGCAAAGGCGCGAATCAGGCCGTGATGGCGGCGAAACTTGGCGCGCGGGTCACGATGGTGACTAAGCTTGGCCGCGATGTCTTTGGCGATGGTACACTGAAGAACTATGGCGAGCAAGGCATTGACACGACCCACGTGATGTTTGACAATGTGCGCTTTTCCGGCGTGGCGCCCATTTTCGTAGACGATAATGCCCAGAACTTTGTCGTCATTGTGCCGGGCGCCAATACGGGGTTGACGCCGGCAGATGTCCAAGCGTCCAAGCAGGTGATTCTCGACTCCGATATTCTGATTTCCCAATTGGAAATCCCCGTGGAAACAACCCTGGAGGCGTTTCGGATCGCTAAAAGCGGCAACGTCCGCACAATCCTCAATCCTGCACCAGCTGCGCCGATCTCAGACGAACTTGTGCAACTTGCAGATTTCTGCGTCCCAAACACGACGGAGATAGAACTCCTTACTGGTCAGTCTGTGGGAACTCTGGCCGAAGCCGAAGCTGCCGCGCGTAAACTTTTGTTGCGCGGGACTAGGACGGTCATCTTGACTTTGGGTGAGGATGGTGCATTGTTGGTAGATAAAGATTCTATCGAACAAACCCCGAGCGTCAAAGTGGATGCTGTTGACCCTACCGGTGCTGGCGACGCGTTCATTGGTAGCCTCGCTGTCTTTTTGGGCGAAGGTCTCCCGCTGCGTGACGCCATTCGACGCGCGAATGCAGTTGCCGCGCTGTCGGTTACCCGAATCGGGACACAGGTTTCTTTTCCCAACCGGGCAGAAGCGGATGGGTTTCTAAAGCAACAGGGACTGGTGTGAAAGCCCTTCAAGGCCTCCAAGACCTTCAAGGTCTTGGAGGAAGTTCGCTTTGGTCCATTTCGCCCGAATACTTGCTCTTCTTTACACGGCTCCCCTTTTTTGACCCGGGATGAGCGCTTGGCCGGTCTGAAGGCAAATGCTTATTATGGCTCGTACTGAAACACTTACAAAATTGCGTAAATTCGCCACGCCGACAATCTGCAACATCATCAAGCTGTTCGATATTCGTCCATCCAATGCCGGCTTTATGGACGCGCGCATCGTCTCGTTTTTCCCTGAGATGCCGCCGATGGTCGACTCTACCGCGACGGTAACCTTCCGTTCATAGGAACCACCGCTTCAAGCTGATGCCGATTCGCGTCTCGACAAACAGGTCTAACGATTTGCCGAGTTATCTGGTCCTGCGATTGTCGTCTTTAAGATTTGGATTCGCCGCTAGTTGCGGCGACATTCGGCAAAATCATGTACACGACGTACCCATCATTCGGCGCGATCGGACTCGTCACGAGCGGCGCGGGAGGCGATCTTGATCAAGTTCGCGAAATCGGTTTCCCGGTTTTTACGAACGGCACGATTTGCTCGCACGGGTATTCGAGTGCGTGATCAGTGGCGGGCATTTGAATAATGAATTCTCGAAGATTGTTCAGGTAATAAATTGACAATGGATCCTATGGTTGAAGGCAAGTTTTTTATAGAGAGTGTTACAGGCCCTATTCCACAAGAAGCTATCGGGATCTGTGACGCGCATAACCATCTATGGATAGAGACAGTTGAAGGAAATCAGCCCAGCTCTCCTATCTTGAATAACTATGATTCCATAAACAGCGAGCTCAAGTATTACCGCCGGGCTGGTGGCACTACGATCGTTGACTGCCAACCAGGTGGCTGCGGGCGAGACGGAAGAGTATTACGCCGACTTTCGCAGGACAGCGGTGTAAATATTATCTCGGCTACCGGATTCCACTTGCCGAAATATTATCCGCCCGATTTCTGGTTATACGAGGCAAGTGCCGATCAAGCCAAGACATACTTTATTTCTGAGATTAAACAAGGTCTGGTCGAAACCTTGCAATTGGAAACACCCGTCAAACCCGGTCTTATAAAAATAGCCTGTCAATTGCGAGTCAAGGATACACCGCAAGCATTACTAGAAGCTGCTGCTGGCGCCTGCCTTGAAACAGGAATTGCGATTGAGGCACATACAGAGAAGGGCAGTGAGGCAGAAATACTTGTTGACTTCTTTCTTAGTAGAGGTGTCCCAGCCCAGCGCTTGGTGATCTGCCATATTGATAAGCGGCCTGATTTTAGCCTGCACCATGATCTTGCCATTATGGGCGTTCTCCTTGAATATGATACTTTCTACCGTCCGAAATACGAACCGGAGAAAAACCTGTGGCCCCTGATTCAAAGGATGGTTGCCAATGGATTGGAGGACTCTGTAGCCCTGGCTACGGATATGGCTGAGGTCGAATTATGGTCGCTCCTTGGCCATGGTCCGGGACTCGGCGGTTTCCTGACAATTATCGGCCCGCGACTAAAAGAATTGGGTTTGGAATCGTCATTGGGCAAACTTCTTGGGGGGAACATCGCCCAGCGATTGGCTTCGCCCCCTGAATGTCTTGAAAGAGGTACTCGATGACGTTACCTTTCACATTTGATCTGGTTCCACCGGATATGACTCCAACTAAGTTCGATAATCGCATAATTCGAAAATTGACCGCCTTAAATAACCAGTTTGCTGATTCGCAGGCTTACGAAATCTTGCTGGCGAAAGATGACATAACCGTTTATGAAGTTTATGAGATCAAACTACCTGAACAGGCAGGCGAGTTATTGCATGGCATCTCGATAGTCCATTCAGGGAAAGTCGGCAATGAATACTTTATGACCAAAGGCCATTTCCATATTGTCCTTGCAACCGCTGAAATTTATTATTGCCTAAAAGGGGAAGGTATGATGGTAATGGAAACACCCGAGGGGGAATCGTCGGTAGCCGAATTACGTCCGGGACGTGTCTTGTATGTCCCACCATGCTGGGCACATCGGTCAGTAAACACTGGAAACTACGATCTGGTCACATTCTTTGTTTATCCGGGTAATGCCGGTCATGATTATGGGACGATTGAGACAAAAGGTTTTCGTAAATTGGTCATTGAACGTGACGGCATGCCAACCATAATTCCAAACCCACACTGGACGGGCGAATAAGGAGAATGAATGAACTTAAAATCTTGTCGGGTATTAGTGAGCCCGACTTCATATGGCAAGACGGAGAAACGTCTCCTCACCGAATTGGAGGACCGTGTAGGAGAGGTGATCTACAATCCAACTGGCAAACCGTTGTCCTCTTCTGAAGTAACACGTCTGCTACCCGGCATAGATGGCTATATTGCTGGTCTGGATGAGATTGATCGCTCCGCTCTAGAATCTGCGGACAGATTGAAAGTTATTGCTCGCTATGGTGTTGGTGTAGATAATGTTGACTTGGTTATGGCGCATGAAAGGGGTATCTGTGTAACAAATACACCAGGCGCTAATTCAGCTTCGGTAGCTGAGTTAACCATTGCACTGATCCTTTCGCTAAGCCGTAAAATTCCTGAATCTGTCGCAGCTACTCGCGAAGGTGGCTGGCCGCGTATGGCAGGTCTCTCGTTGGAAGGCAAGAATGTAGGCTTACTAGGATTCGGTTCTATTGGGAAACAAGTAGCGCAGCGTCTAGCAGGGTTCGATTGCCGAATCTTAGCCTTTGACCCAGTTCCAGACGATGAATATGCTCGCACTCATCATGTAGTATTTGTATCGCCTGAAGAAATTTCGGCCCAATCAGATTTCCTTTCTCTGCACCTGCCATTATTGCCAGAGACTCGTGCATTGGTCAATGACGATTTCCTACGCGGAATGAAGAAAGGAGCGTTCCTGATCAATACATCGCGGGGTGAGTTGATAGATGACATTGCCCTGGCAAACTCAATTCAGAGAGGGCACTTACAAGGCGCGGCGTTGGATGTGTTCAGTAAGGAACCACCGGATGTAGATAATCCCCTCTTGAAATTGCCCCAGGTTCTTGTAACGCCACATTGTGCTTCACACACGGACGGGGCTATGAATGCAATGGGCTGGATGGCGCTGCACGATTGCTTGGCTGTCCTGCGAGGCGAGAAGCCACAAAATCCTGTGTAATAAATTATGAAAGGAGCATAATAATGGATAAAAAGGTTACTTTGGAGAAACTACAACAATTGGGGGTAATGGCTGTCATTCGTGGTCCAACACCCGAATTGACTCTCAAAATGGTTGAGGCGCTCATAGCTGGCGGGGTTAAAGGAATTGAAATTACCTATAGCACGCCTAATGCAGCAGAAGTTGTTCGTCAACTTGACAAACAGTTCAGCAATCAGATCGTTCTTGGGATGGGTACGCTGACCGAGGCAACGCAGGTTGATGAAGCAATTGGTGCGGGGGCACGTTTCCTGGTCAGCCCTATTTGCGATCCATTGCTTGGGAAAACCATGATTGCATCGGGTGTACCAGTAATGATCGGTGCGCTAACACCCACTGAAGTTTTTCAAGCTTATAAGCTAGGCTCAGATGTAGTGAAAATCTTCCCAGGTTCATTGGGCGGTCCATCATATATGAAGGCTCTCAAAGCCCCATTCCCTAATATTCCAATGATGCCAACCGGAGGTGTGAGTGCGACGAATGTCGGTGAATGGCTCGCTGCTGGAGCATTTGCGGTTGGTGCCGGAAGCGAGTTGTGTCCACCCAAGCTGGCAAAGGAGGGCCGTTTTGATGAAATTTCCATGAGGGCTCGTGAATTCATCAAAGCGCTCGAAGAGGCTCGGTCTACGCTTAAATTGTAATATGCAGGAGTTCTTAGCATGGCAGCCAAAATAGAAACCGCTAAATACAAAATCAATACAAAGACCATTCCAACGTTCTATTTCATTGGTGTCACAACAGGTAAATCCTCCATCATGAAAGTTTTCCCTCTTTGGATGAAGGAGCTGGGACAGCCTGATATCGTGATCGAAGGGATGGACCTAAGAATTCATGACGATCCCGAAAACTATAGGCAAGTTGTAGCTCAGATAAAATACGATCCTCTCTCGCTGGGCGCTTTGGTCACGACCCATAAAATTGACCTGTTGACAGCCACTCGTGATATGTTCGAATATTTGGACCCTTACGCCCAAATCTGCGGCGAGGTATCAAGCATTTCCAAACTAAATGGCCGCCTTGAAGGTCATGCCAAAGATCCGATCGCTTCCGGCTTAAGCTTAGATGCAATTATCGGCCCTGACTATTTTGGCCGAACGGGTGGAGAGGTGTTGTGTTTTGGCGCGGGCGGATCAGCTATCGCGACGATTCTCCACCTTATCAACAAGAAAAATGCCAGTGACCGACCGAAACGCTTTGTCCTGATCAATCGCTCATTAGGCCGATTGGAAGGGGCCAAAAAGATGGTTGAGAGTCTAAAAACGGACATTAAAGTGGAATATATCCCCAACGATAATCCAGCAAAGAATGATGAAATTATGGCAAGCATGCCGCCTTATACCATCGTGATTAACGCCACAGGAATGGGAAAGGATATACCCGGTTCTCCGATTACTGATAAGGGCATGCTCCCTGTCAATGGCATTGCTTGGGAATTCAACTACCGCGGGGAATTGGATTTTATGCACCAAGCCGAGCGCCAAACTCAGGATCGTAATGTTCGCGTAGAAGATGGGTGGCTGTACTTTGTCCATGGATGGACCCAGGTCGTTGCTCAAGTCTTGCATGTTGATTTGAAACCCGAATTATTTATTAGCCTTGAGGCTGCTGCTGCGACAATTCGAAAGTAATGGCTGATCAAAGTTAATCTAAAATTTTAGCTGGAGATAACCAAGGTTATGTTTTTATAAAGGAATTCTCTATCATTCTCAAAAAGGGTGTTACCCCTATCCAGAATTGAAAATTCCTCTTTTAAGGAGACTAACTATGTCAACGTATCAAGTTCCTCGAATGAAAGCCCCTCTAAAGGCTGACCCAAACGAAGCATACCTGGTGGCTAGCGGGGATTTACGCTTGTCCGCCAACCAGATCTGTTGGCCCGCCCAGGCAGATATGGAGAAAAAAATCTGCACGGCATTCGCCGCCGAAGGATTGGCCGTCAAACGAGCACATCCCTACGATGAATCTTTAGGCCATGGCTTTATTTGGAACCAGCGTATGGGAATGGATGTTTTCAAATCATTTCCACTCGATGCCCCACTTATCGTAGCTGTAGCCGTATGGCAGTACAGCTATCACGTGCTCGCCGGGTTAAGGGACCACCGCGGTCCAATCCTGACTGTTGCGAACTGGAGCGGACAGTGGCCGGGACTGGTCGGTTTGCTGAATCTTAACGGCAGCCTGACCAAGATGGGGGTTAAATATAGCACCATCTGGAGTGAAGATTTTAAAGACGAATTTTTCATCAATGGAATCCGAAAATGGATTCGTGATGGAAGCATTGTCCACGATACCAGTCACGTCCGCGACCTGAATCTTAAGCACCTTTCCGCTGCGGAAGTTGAACTTGGTGTGGCCCTTGCCAGGGATCTCAAACATAATAAGGCCATTCTTGGGATATTCGATGAAGGCTGTATGGGCATGTATAATGCCATTATTGACGATGAACTTCTTAATCCTTGTGGTATTTACAAGGAACGGTTTAGTCAATCAGCCCTGATCGCCGCAATGCGGAATGTTACTAACGAAGAAGCCTCTCAGGTGCGCACCTGGCTTGATCAGAAAAGAATGACCTTTCTGACAGGTAGGGATGATGCTACTGAACTGACCGACACCCAAATCCTGGAACAGCTCAAAATGTACATAGCAGCCATGCGCATGGCCGATCTTTTTGGATGCAATGCCATCGGTATCCAATATCAACAAGGGCTTAAAGATATGGCTCCCGCCTCTGATCTTGCCGAAGGGTTACTAAACAATGTTGAGCGTCCGCCCGTATTTCATCAAGAAACTGGCGAGGAGCTTTTTGCAGGCAAGGCCTTACCTCACTTTAATGAAGTAGATGAAGGCGCCGCTGTGGACGCTCTCGTTACGAACCGGGTATGGACGGCCATGTCTTTGGACCCTGCCACCACGCTGCACGATATCCGCTGGGGTCGGTCATACTTGGGGGATGGGATTAATGGTTTTGTTTGGGTTTTTGAAATTTCTGGTGCAGTTCCCCCTTCCCATCTGGTGAATGGTTTTGCTGGTGCAGTGAGTGAACGTCAACCCCCCATGTACTTTCCAAAAGGTGGAGGCACGATTAAAGGAGAGAGCAAGCCCGGCGAAATCGTTTGGAGCCGGGTATATGTCAAGGCTAGAGTCCTTCACACCGATATTGGACGAGGAACCGTGGTGAGCTTGCCGCCCGAGGAAATGCAATTTCGCTGGAAAGCCACAACCCCTCAGTGGCCCATCATGAGTGCAATTTTGCATGGTGTCAGTCGCGACCAGTTAATGGCCCAGCACCAGGCCAATCATATTCAGGTGGCTTACACTCCATCTGCGGAGATCGCCGATAAAGCACTAGCCGCAAAAGCGGCCATGCTGTCCGCAATGGGCATTACTGTTCATATTTGTGGCGATGTGAAAGTAGGTTAGTCTATTATGGGTCAGTTGCTTCTGGGCATCGACGTTGGGACGTATAAGTAGCCGGGGGGGTGGTAGAACCGGACGGTAGCGTGCTGCGATCGCACGTTACCGAACATACAATGGATATTCCTCAACCCGGTTGGGCCGAACAGGACGCGGATAAGGTTTGGTGGGCGGATGTCGTGGCGATTTGTCATGCGCTTCTGGATGGTCACCCCTATACTGGCGAGAACGTGGGTGGTGTGGCTGTTAGTACCATTGGCCCTGTATGCTGCCATTAGATGCGAAGGGGAACCCTTTGCGTCCTGCCATTCTCTATGGTGTAGACACTCGCGCCAGCGCCGAAATCGAAGAGCTGAATCGTACTTTGGGTGAGGATACCATCTTCGAATTAAGTAATATGGCATTGAGTAGCCAGGCGGTTGGACCCAAAATCCTGTGGCTCAAAAACCATGAACCGCATATCTGGGAGCAAGTGGACCATATTACCACTGCCAGCAGTTACCTCATTTATAAACTCAGCGATGAAAAAGTGATCGACCGGCATACGGCAAACCACTTCATCCCCCTGATGGATAATCAAGGGATGGAATGGTCCAACCGGTTTGCTAGTCAGGTGATTGGTCTGGATAAATTACCTCGACTGGGCTGGAGCGATGAGCTGGCCGGTGAAATCAACGCTGGTGGGGCTGTAGCAACAGGGCTCAAAGTCGGTACTCCTATAGCCGTAGGTGCAGTGGATGCTTTGAGTGAAGCCATTAGCGTCGGTGTAACCCATCCTGGGGATCTCATGATCATGTATGGTAGTACGGCATTCTTTATCCTGGTTCAAAACCAAGCTACACCGGATCCGCGCATGTGGAGCGTGGCTGGTGCCTAAAAGGGTCAACATAATCTAGCTGCTGGCATGTCAACCACCGGTTCCTTGGCGCGTTGGTTCCGAGATGAACTTGCTCCGGACTTGCCACCTGAAACCGCCTACAGTACCCTCTTCAAGAGAGCTGAAGCGATAGTGCCCGGCGCAGATGGTCTGCTGATGCTCCCCTACTTCAGTGGTGAGCGCACACCGATTAACGACCCTCGAGCCCGTGGGGTCATCGTTGGTCTGACCCTGGCCCACACCCGTGACACCTGTTCCGCGCAGTTTCGGAAAGTGTTGCGTACGGAATTCGCCATAATATCGAGACATTCAGGAATATCGGGGCTGATGTTCGTCAAGTGGTTGCTGTAGGTGGCGGTACCAAAAGCCTTGCTTGGCTGCAAATTGTTTCGGACGTGGTGGGAATCCCTCAATCGGTACCTGCATTAACGATTGGCGCCAGTTATGGCGATGCCTTTTTGGCTGGATTGTCAGCAAATATTTTGAAAAGGGAAGACCTAACAAACAGCGAATTAATACTGTTGGGAAAAGTTGAAAAGTGAACCGTTGTAAAGTTGAAAAGTGAACTGTGGTGGCGGGGGGTGCCGAATTAAGGTTCAACAGTGAACCTGGGGATCCTGAAGAGGAAAATGAACAGCATGCACCATTTTTTGACGCCACCAAATGCGGCCCTCGACAACCTGTCTGGAGAGATCCGGAATGAGGTGGAGTTCAACTTGCTCGCGGAGTGAACTCATCACAGATCAACCAGACCATCGATCTTGTTACTTTGGTGGGGGGCGGCCTGCGGAAAGCGGGGGCGTATCATGTGGGAGCCTGCCCCTTCTGCGGGGGACGGGACCGCTTTACGATCAAACACACTCGGGAAGGCGACCGCTGGCATTGATGATCCGGCAATACTTGCAGAAAGTTGGTTAGATGTCCGTCCAGATCAAAGAAGCTCCACAGAAGATATTAAACTGATATAGTTAAATCTGAACGATGTGATTGGCATATTACCGGCGATTACTTTCCTGGATCAATATGAAAGGGACTCACTCAAAATTTGGATATTTCTTTCTAGCGGATATCTCCGGTTTTTGCTAGAACAAGTTGTAGTCTGTGTGCAAATCTTCGAAATGCGGCACGCGCCAGAAGTTGTTCACACTGTAACGCGAGAATCCGCCGCCCCGAGGACATCATACATGCCGCCGCGCGCCATCGCTTTAAGCGCACGGACTGCTGGCCTGAGGATACGGTTCTCTCCCTCACCCTCGGCCCCTCTCCTGCCGGGAGAGGAGAGGGCGCGGCGAAGCAAAAACTCGATGGTCATCGGTTGCGGGAATTTCGGTGCGGAACCCCAGCCACCATAGCCCCAGTCATATGAATCAATTAGGGACTTGACAGCGGCATCCAGGGACTCCTGTGTAAATGCCGCATCACTTGTTTTATCGAGGTTTAGCGCTTGTTGCAGGTGACCTGATACCTGCTCACCTACCCGCTCGATCTCGGCGGGTTCTTCGCGCCAGGCGCGGGCGACTCCGGCAAGGACGTCTTTGAAAGATGGCATGTTGTAGCGGCGGACTGGCGGGAAGTAAGTGCCGGTATAGAATGGTCGCAGGTCAGGAGTAAGGAATACAGACATTGGCCAACCGCCTGAACCGGTCATTGCGACCGTGGCTTGCATGTAAATCGCATCCAGATCAGGGCGTTCTTCGCGGTCGACTTTTATGTTTACAAAATGTTCGTTCATGAACGCGGCTGTTGCTTCATCGTCAAATGACTCATGAGCCATCACATGACACCAGTGACAAGCCGCGTACCCGATGCTTAGGAAAATCGGCTTGTTCTCTAAGCGAGCTTTATTCAACGCCTCTTCGCCCCAGGGATGCCAATCCACAGGGTTGTGGGCATGTTGGAGGAGGTAGGGGGAAGTGGAGGTT
>DATDRD010000367.1:0-4016 GCA_035291925.1 Anaerolineales bacterium | reverse complement strand
GATGAAAAACATATCAGCGTCAACGGGAAAACATATCAAGTGGATTTTGAATCCGTAAGCGGCCAGCCCGTCTATTCGCTGATCGTGGATGGCAAATCTCACGAATCGTACGTACAGCAGGGCGAGGACAACTGGCAGGTGCTATTGCGCGGGCGTCTGTATCCGGTCATTGTTGAGGACGAGCGTGAGAAACGTTTGCGGGCCGCGGCCGGCGGCGGCGTTGCAGAATCCGGCGAGTTCCATCTTAAGGCGCCCATGCCGGGGCTTGTCGTTACGATCCCGGTTACAGAAGGGCAGGACGTAAAAAAAGGGCAGGTACTGCTCATCCTCGAATCGATGAAAATGCAGAACGAACTCAAATCGCCGCGCGCCGGGACGATCGGCCGCATTCGCGTCAAGTCCGGCGAAAGTGTGGAACAAAAGCAAACGCTGCTGAGCATAATGTAAATGTCGAGTAACGGACAGGAAACCGAAGCCAAGTTCTATGTGCTGAACCTGATGGAGATCGAAATTCTCCTTCAGGATTTGGGGGCGCGTTTGATTCAATCACGAGTGCTGGAAACGAATATCCGCTTCGATCTGCCCGATGCCCGCCTCCGTTCCGGGAGGCGTGTCCTGCGCCTGAGGCGCGATACCGAAGCGCGACTGACGTATAAAAGCGCAGGCACAAATGAGCAAGGGGTTTTAAGCCGGACAGAAATTGAATTTATCGTGGAGGATTTTGAGAGGGCAAAACACTTCCTTGAAGCGCTTGGTTATCAACCCATTTTTGTCTATGAAAAGTACAGGACGACCTATGTTCTGGAATCTGATGGTTTGCCACTGGCAGGACACGAACAGGGTCGCGGACTCCAAAGTTGCCTCATCATGCTCGATGAACTGCCCTACGGAAATTTTGTTGAGATAGAAGGGGAAACCCTTGAATCGATTCGAAGTACCGCGAACCAGCTCCATTTGAAATGGGATGCAGCAGTTGCGACAAGCTACTACACGCTGTTCGAGCGATTGTGCACGAAACGCCCCGATCTTGATCCCACACTCCTGACCTTTGGCGCATTGAACGGAGTGAAAATCACAGCCGAAGAATTATCCGTCCATGCGGCGGATGCTTGACAATGAACCCGATCTCTGTTTGAGCGATCATCAGATCGAAGCGACGCTGAAAGTACGTGAATAAACGGAATGCACAAGTCGCCGCGTCCATATTGAAATTTCGCCAAAAAGGACGTATACTGGACTGGTACTGTTTGTTTAGGTCAACTTACCAAAGGAAAGGATTCGCCATGCACAAGCATTCCGGCATCAACTGCTTTATTCCTCCCCACATGTTGAAAAACATAGCCACGAAAGGCACTGAAAGTCAGAAGGTTCTCGCCATCGACACACTCAAGATATCCGCACAAATGCGCGGCAGGCGGCAGGCTCTGGCAGATTTTTCAGCCGCAGCTTTCCGTGTAGCTTCGGGAGGCAAGGATCGTATTGTTTATGATGCAAAGAACGGATCGAACCTCCCCGGTACGATTGCGCGCAGGGAGGGAGAGGCCGCCAGCGCGGACGTGGCGGTGAACGAGGCATACGATGGCAGCGGCACCACATACGATCTATTCAATGATGTGTATAAACGGAATTCCATCGATGCCAATGGCATGCGACTTGACTCAACCGTGCATTACCGGATAGGATATGACAACGCCTTCTGGGATGGCGAGCAAATGGTGTACGGGGACGGAGATGAGAACCTGCCCGTGGAGGAACGTCTCTTCAACCGCTTCACCATCGCGTTGGATGTTATTGGTCACGAGTTGACTCATGGCGTAACCCAGTTCGAAGCCAAGCTAATGTATTCGCAACAACCCGGGGCTTTGAATGAATCGATGTCAGATGTGTTTGGGTCGCTGGTAAGGCAATATCAACTCGCGCAGACCGCCGCTGAGGCGGACTGGATCATCGGCAAGGGCCTGCTCACAGCAAACGTGAACGGGGTCGGCATCCGCTCGATGAAAGCGCCCGGCACTGCCTATGACGATCCCGTGCTTGGAAAAGACCCTCAGCCTGCACACATGAAGGATTACGTCAACACCATTAGTGACAACGGGGGCGTCCACATCAACTCGGGAATTCCCAACCATGCGTTCTATGTCACTGCCATTGAGCTCGGAGGACATGCATGGGAGAAGGCGGGGCAGATCTGGTATGTCACCCTGAAGGATAAACTAACCACAAATTCCAAGTTCCAGGATTGTGCAAACCTGACCCATCAGGTGGCGGGAGATTTATATGGTGCGGGCGGTCTCGAACAACAGGCTGTCCAAAAAGGCTGGGCAGCGGTGGGCCTGACAGTAGGCGGTACCCCACCCCAACCGGAACCAGGTGGGTGTCTCGCCGCGTTACTCCGGCTTTTGGGCGCCGCGCCCGCCAAATCGTGAGGAGAAAATGGAAGTCGAACGGATCACATTTGAACGGACAGGCGGATTCGCAGGGATGCACAACGTGGTTAACATTAATCCGCGTGACCTGCCCGAAGAACAAGCTAAGGCATTGTTGGAACTGCTCGATGAGCTGGATTTCGATGAATTACCTGAAGAGCTGAAGAATAATCCACCCCTGCCAGACCAGTTCACCTATAAAATAAGTGTTGAGACAAAGGATGGGGAACATAGCGTGACTACTGGAGACGCCTCTGCACCTGAAAAGGTGCAGGAGTTATTGCAGATGTTAAATCGCATTGCGCGAAAGCAGGCGCAACAAAAGAGGTAGAAAAGAAGTAGAGATGAAGGCCTTCGGGTTGTGGATTGCCCAGAGGCCTTCATTTTTTTCCAGCCACCCGCACCTGTACCCTGGGCGCCGCCATGACCGCTGCCGGATCAGGTCACAATTTTGCCCACAATTCGTTTATGTGTATAGAGCCAGTTTCATTCGACAGGTGGGCACAAGTACGCATTCCGCTCAGGGTTTCCGAAAATCTCCAAACGTGAATGTGCCCATGTACGAGCAACAAATTAAACCCTGGTTTCGATATTAACGCTTCATTCTGTAAAGCCGAAACTTTCGAGGTAAGAAATGCTCAACCCCTCCCGTTACTCCCAGTCCAGCCTTGTGATTACCACTGCAATCGTCTTGTGCATCATGGCAGTTGGAATTGTAGCAGGCGTGATTGCCCTTACTAGCAGCCTGTCGGAGAGAAGAAGAAGCGTCTCAATTGCTGGCCTGGATTGCCAAATCCAGGCTAAAACAAGGCAAAAACTCGCCGGAAATTGCCAGATTTGGCAATCTGGCAAAGCCTAAAGGCAACTTTTCAGGGTTCTCCGACAGCCTGCTAGTAAATATAAACTGGCAATCATGCCCCCAAGCGCAGAACTGGATATGGTGTGCGAGGCGGTCCAGTCCGCGACGGAGAAGGAATTGCGCTTGCCCCCATCGGGGATGTTGCTGCCGTCCCACGGGGATGCGTCGCACCTAACGGACAAGAAAATCCGCTTAAGCGGCGTAATGCAATCGGGGAGACTCATCTCGTCAAACATCCTGCGACGCAGATCATTCGGAGACGCGCAAAAGCAAAAACCTTGATGGTCTTACACCGAAAACATTCTTCATCCTTTATCCCTTCGACACGGCTTCGCCCCTCCTTTCAGTCGCAGGACAAGCCTTCCGCCTTCATCCTTTTGAACGCCCCCACCCACGGTGTTCCCAGTCTGTGATTATCTGAAATGACGATCCTGCTGAACTTTTGTGCAATTTGCGCGGAGAGCATTGGTGGTATAATCAATTCACATCCCAGAATCGACGGGTTTCGGGCGCCGGTCCTTTTGTCAGGCTGGCGTTTTTCCTTTTTCCCACAAATTGAACAGGAGGCACGTATGAACTTCCACGAAGGCGATCCAGTCATGCACTGGACTTATGGCTTTGGAGAGGTTCTCCGGCTGGAGGAGCGGGAATTATCCGGCCAAACAACCCAATACTATGCGGTCCAGGTGCGCGACCTGACCGTCTGGGTTCCGGCGGACGGCAATCTGAAG
>DATDRD010000366.1:0-5401 GCA_035291925.1 Anaerolineales bacterium | reverse complement strand
AAGTTATCCCGCATGGAAGCACTTTGGTCAGATATAGAGCGCCCTTTGTTGGAAGGCGCGATTGTTTCGCTATCGGATAAAAGTTTGCGGATACGGACACTGCCAATTGAATCGGAGTAGTTGAATATCAAGTCTCGCCTGCGGTAGGATCAGAGAAACATAGAACTCTGGGACCAAAGTCTCGGAGTTCTGTTTTTACTATGCGGGAAAGATGACGTTCTCTTGCATCCCCCATCCACGCAGGTGCAACCAACCCTTCCCAAATCCCTAAGAACCAGCGAACCAAAATGGAGCCATTCTGAAGTAACTTCATCAGCACCAGGATGCCAATCGGAATTTAGCGCTGCAGACTGACAGAGATACTTATTCGCCAAAAAATAAATTCCACCACACTTCCCAGTTCGCCATTTGAGTCGGGATGGGAGCAGGCGTGCTGGCTTCAATGGGAGGGGCGCCAGGCTGTCCCAGAGGGACCACCGGCAGATCGCCGTCCTGAATGTAATGACCGTCGATGCGCGCCCATTCCTCCACTGCGTTGGTGGAGCCCGCATAGGCAGCCTGTGTCTGCAAAGCGATTTGCGTCTGCACTGCCTGTGTTGCCTGGACGCGCATCACTTCCTTCTGCCTGTTCAGCGTGTTAAGTTCTGCCAGACGGCGGTTGAACTCAAGGACAATGAATACCAGAACAAGGATGCCGATCATTACGGCAAGGCGGCGGACATTAATGGGGATGTTGGACATGGTTCCTATCTTAATCGCTCTCGGATTGCATGACAAGAAGCGGCTATAATCAAGAAAGCTCACCAGACTTCCGAAGTCTTCTTTGGAGTCTTCACGACAGGAGTTCTACGAGGAAGACTTCCGAAGTCTTTGGGCCTATGGAGAAAAACATGCCGAAAGTTACACAGATCAATCATGTCGCCGTGGTTGTGCAGGATATGGAAAAGGCCCTGTTATTCTGGCGCGACGCGCTGGGAATGGAACTGCACGAACTGCGCGATGTGCCCGGCGAGAAATCACAGGTGGCTTTCCTGCCGCTCTCCGGCTCGGAAGTGGAACTGGTGCTGCCTACCACAGAGGACTCAGGTATTTCGAAGTATCTTGCCAAACGCGGACCGGGGATGCATCATATCTGCCTCGAAGTGGATGATATTGAAGGGATGATGTCTCGATTAAAATCGAAGGGTGTGCGTCTTATCAACGAAGAGCCGCGCACCGCTTCAGATGGAAAGAGATACGTTTTTATCCATCCTGAAAGCACATCCGGCGTCCTGGTGGAATTGTATCAAATCTAATACGTCATTGCGAGCCTTTGGGAAGCCGCCCCTTAATAATTTGGAGAACGCTTTGTCGTGGCGCCGTTGGCGCCACTCCTCGCAATGACAAAGTAATGTTGCGATGTTTGAAAACATTCAATCTATCCTAGGTGAACAATGCGGCCTGAGCCGCGATCATCCCGTCATTGCAGGCGTCTCAGGCGGACCGGACAGCCTGTGCCTGATGAGTATCCTCCGCAAAGCCGGATATCATGTCATCGTTGCACATTTCAATCACAAACTCCGCCCGGATTCAGATGCGGACGCCAACATCGTCGAACAGACCGCTGCGCGTCTCAATCTCGCTTCGGTGATCGAGAGTGGCGATGTACGCGCCTTCGCGGATGCCGAAAAGCTTTCCATTGAGGAGGCTGCGCGCATCATGCGTTATCGTTTTCTCATGCAGCAGGCGCGGCGTTTGAAAGCGCAGGCTGTGGCTGTGGGGCACACCGCAGATGACCAGGTGGAAACCGTGCTCATGCACTTTATCCGCGGCGCAGGTCTTGCCGGGCTTAAAGGCATGAACTATCGTACGATCATCAACATGTTCGATCCGCGGATTCCCATCGTTCGCCCGCTGCTCGCGGTGTGGCGCGAGGAAACGGTCGTGTATTGCGCGGCAAACGGATTCCGTCCGCGGCATGACCCGAGCAACGCCTCGCTCGATTTCTTCCGCAATCGTTTGCGCCACCTGCTCATCCCCACGCTTGAATCCTACAACCCGCGTTTCCGCGAAGTGCTCTGGCGCACCTCAAGTTCACTCGCAGGGGATTATGAAGTCCTTTCACACATTTTGGATGACGCCTGGAAGACATGTGTTGTTCACGAAAAGGAGCGCTTCGTTGCCTTCGACTCATCCGAGCTGGCCAAACGCCCGGTCGGACTCCAACGGAACCTGATCCGCCGTGCGATCGAACGCATCCACCCTGACGACCTGGATGTGAGCTACGCGACACTCGAGCGTGCTGCGCGCTTTATTTCCGATGAAGACCACCGCGCCCGCATTGACCTGACCGGCGGCTTGCATCTGCTGCGCGAAGGCACATTGATCTACGTGGTCGCGGGAAATGTGACCCTGCCGATCGAGCGCTGGCCGCAGATGCCGGACGGGAACAGCACGATCCCGTTAGAGGTTCCGGGGCAGGTGAAATTATCCGGCGGCTGGAAGTTAAGTTGCGAACGCTGGAACATTGCATCGCTGGCGATGGAACAGGCCCGTGTGAACGATAACCCGTTCCAGGTCTGGCTGGATGCGAAGGGGATCTCAGATGCACTGGAATTGCGTGTCCGCCAGGAGGGGGACCGCTTCGAGCCGCTCGGCATGGACGGCCATGAGGTGAAGATCTCAGATTTCTTCATCAACGTCAAATTGCCGCAGCGGGCGCGTGAGCGCTGGCCCCTGCTTTGCATGGGAGATAAAGTGGTGTGGGTGCCGGGCTATCGTCCTGCGCATCCGTTCCGGTTAACGAACTCCACGCGGCAGGCGTTATATTTTTCGATGACGAGGGGGTAAAGTGGATGTCATTGCGAGGAGGGCGTTCTTCCCGACGAAGCAATCCCCTCATAAATAGGAGATGGCTCACCTGCACTGCACCGAACGCAGTGCGGTGCAAGTGTCGGGCTGAGTCTCGGTATGGCGGAAAAAAACACCGCCTGCTCGACCAGCAGCCCTCGCAATGACTTCTTTCTATTCTTTATTCCCACCCAACTGTTTCAACTTGATGAACAACTCGCGCCACTGGATCTTTGAAACACCGAGTTTCTGGCGGATCTTATCGGGTTCTTCGCCGGCGCGATAATCATTCAGCGCGCAGGTCCAGCGGCACATATCGAAGGAAAGATGCTTCGTCAGCCCAGCTTCGTTACCGATGTCTTCGAGCAGATACTCCAGCCGCCGCGGTGACCAGCGGAAGAGCTGTTCCGTTGGCTGGTACTGAACGAGGTATTCGTTGTAGGCGGGGATCCAATCATCGGGCAGAGTCAGCTTTCTCTCCTTATAACGATTCGCCGGGCTGGCATATCGGATGAAGATTTGCGGCCCATTAGGTGCATCCAGTTCGACGTGTTCGAGTTTGATTCCCAGCGTCTCGCTCTTTTTGATGCCTGTCGTCAGCAAAAGATAGACCAGCGTATAGGGACGGGCATCGGGTTTCCGGTCACGTCGGTGACGATCGGCCGCCAGGAGGGCCGCGTCATATTCCTGGGAGGTTAACACAGTGGGGAGAGGACTGATCGCCGAACGTTGCGCAACCTTCTCAGCGGGGTCAACCGATAGAACACCAAATTGATGCAGCCAGCGGAACAAGGATTTCGTGGCGGTGATGCGCCGCGCCAGCGTTTTGGGACTGCAGGGAACGTCGCGCTCTTTTTCCATCCATTCGAAGTAGCGGTTGAGGTCAGCAGTGGTGACCTTTCCAAGTGTTGTGTCGACAGGGAGGAACTGGGTGAGGATGTGTACGTCGGAGAGGAAGGCTTTGATGGTGTTCGGTGAGCGTCCCTTATCTGCGAGGAAGATTTCCCACGAGTTTATCGCCGAGGGTAGAGAAGTTTGAGGGGTTAAATGTGAAGTTAAGGTGTTATCAGGCATAAGAACTCCTGTTCTTTCTGTTGCGTATAGTTTAACAAAAAAGAAGAGGGATGTCAACACCCCCAGGCATGGAACGACGCGGGTTATGGCCCGTGGAGCAGCGAAATGAACTTCACGGTGGGCCCATAAAATTTTACGATAATTAGATCTTTTCCAAGAAGATCTTCAGTCTAAACTCACTGCCCCAACTTCTCAGGGCTAAAGCACGGCTGGTAGTTTTGGACCTCACCACTTCGACAGGCTCAGCGCGGCGCCCTGACCCTCTCCTACAGGAGAGGGGGACTCACTGTCATTCGACAAGCCATAAAACTTGCAAATCTTTCACGACTTCAAATTCAGGATCGCCAGTTACGAGTGTAGCTCTTAGTTCCTGAGCCAATTGGACGGCGAAGGAATCCGCATACGAAATCGCATGGTTTGCTTTTATCCACGCCGAGGCAAGAATCCGTTCTTCGCTGGCTTCGAAAAGGGTGATAGGTAAATTGCGTAAATCCTTCAAGAGAGATTCGGCAATTTTGTGTCCACGGTTGCGCGCTGTCAAATAAACGACTTCGCCCGCGTTGATGAGGCTCATCACAAGTTCAACCTTATCTTCACGGGCGTTGTTCAGTAACTCAAGTACGCGTTCGCCGCCGTCCTCTGCCTGAAAATATGTGAGGACCGCAAAGCTGTCCAGCACAAATACAGGCTTATTTTCTGCCATGCCATCTCTTGATTTTGGCTTCTTCGAGGGCCAGATCGGCAGCGCGTTGCGCAAGCAGGGCTTGGGTCAAGGAAGGCTTGCCCGCGTATTTGCCATACGTGGAATGGATGAATTTTGCGGTTGCCCTTTTCGACCGCGGCGAAACAACCAGTTTTCGGATTCGCCGATAAGTCTCCGGTGTCAATTCAATAATTTCACCTTTTGGGGTGATAAGGCGAGGAGGAAGTGCCATTTCCAAATCCTTTCTGAACAGCTTCTATTCTACACCGTTATAACCACAAGATTTGGTAGTTATTCCAAACGTTATAACCCTCATTTTGTTCTGGCTCACTGCCCCAACTTCTCAGGACTGAAGCACGGCTGATAATCGTATACTGCGCGGCTACCTTCTCCAATCATTCAACCAGCGGGTTTGACCGATCCATTCATCGGCTTAGTCTCACGCAGAACACGATCCAAGGCATTAATGGTTTCGTTCAGGCTCATGCTTTTTTGAAATGCAAGGATGATTCCTGCGTGGTGTGGGTAACGATTTCCCAAAATAATAAAGTCACGTATGTTGTATGTAAAAATGGCGCGACCTTGGGCGGTCGCGCCGAGTAATTGTCCTTCATCGCTTGCGTCAAGCGGCATCCATTCAGTGGGGGTGCGCGTTACATCATGTCCGCGGTCGAGCAGAGCATTGTGTAAGGCTTTGCTGGATGTGTCCGCGTCGAGATGCAGGTGTAATTTTTTACTCACCCTTTGGCTCCAGCGCGGCTTCGAGTTGAATGAAAGCGTCTATTTCAGCGCGAT
>DATDRD010000365.1:0-7478 GCA_035291925.1 Anaerolineales bacterium | reverse complement strand
TGTCGACAGGGCTGAGGTTATCCAGTTCCTGCGATTCGCCCAGTGTCCCAAGCGTCGCAAAGGACAGGATCTGAGTCTCGCCGCGCGTGAACAGGCCGGAACCGTGGGCGCGCGGTGAGAGACCGACTTCGCACCAGATCGGGCGGATTTCAGTCGGGGTGCGCCCATCAGGGCGTTTGCCCATGTTCAGGATCCGCTCGCGGACGATGCTCTGTTCAGCCTGGTCAAAAGCCTCCCGGACAGCATCAAGCGACGGGCGGTCTGATAGCATGTCCACCACGGGCGTAAGAACTTCAGCAACCGCCTCACTCTGGGGGTTGGGCACGCCGCACATCTCGGCGACGACCTGATCCTTTAACGTTGTCATGCCGGTGTAGAAGTCATTTTTGGTCAGTGGTTTGTCAAGCAGCTCATTCATCGGCCCGCTGACGCGCTCAAAGACTTTCTTTTGAAGTTCAGGATCCGGAATGTTCAGGCTTGGTTCGCGTTTGGGTTTGCCCACTTCAGCCTGCATCTTAAGTTGAGCTTCGATCAGGGGTTGAATGGATTTATGGCCGAGTTCGAGCGCTTCGACCATCACATCCTCGGGGATTTCGTTTGCACCGCATTCGACCATCAGGATCGCATCGCGCGTGCCGGCAATTCGCAGATCGAGGTCTGATGTTTCGATCTCTGCAAAAGTTGGGTTGATGACGAACTGGCCGTTGACGCGCCCAATACGCACTGCACCAACAGGCCCGCCCCACGGGATATCCGAGATCATGATGGCGGCGGAGGCCGCGTTGATGGCGAGAACATCCAGCGGGTTCACACCATCAGACGAAAGCGAGAACATGATCACTTGTACTTCGTTGCGCATCCCGTGCTGAAAGAGCGGGCGCAGCGGCCGGTCTGTCAGGCGCGCGGTCAGAATGGCTTCAGTGCTCGGGCGGCCTTCACGTCGGAAGAACGAACCGGGGATCTTGCCGCCGGCATACAGCCTTTCCTCGTATTCCACTTGGAGCGGGAAGAAGTCAATGCCTTCGCGAACGCCGCCCATCGTGGCAGCCGCAAAGACGATTGCTTCATCGATGCCGAAGGTCACCGCGCCGCCAGCCAGACTAGCTAATTTGCCAGTCTCAAAGGTGGCAGTATGGTTTCCAACGGTGGCTGAATATTTCTTTGATTCAGGTTTCATTTTCTCTCCTGTGTTGGGGTACACCCGACCTGACTGCATGCATATGCACAAAATGCACAAAACGCACGAAGGGTTGCTTCGCGCACTTGGTGAGCTTGCTAATTTACAGCCGGTCTGACTATGTGTAACCCTGTAATTGGTTCCGCCCGGTCAGGGACTGAAGAGCGGGGATGACGCCTGGGCGTCATTCGCGCTATTCAATTCCTGACTGCGGTTTGATAATATTTTAATAAGACCCTAAAGGTCTTCAAGACCTTTAGGGTCTGGCTTACTTGTGGCGCAGTTTCAGACTTTCGGTGACTCCCAGATAGCGCGGGTAATCAACCTGGCGCAGGTACGCCAACATGCGACGGCGTTGCCCAACCATTTTGAGCAGTCCACGCCGGCAGGACTCATCCTTTTTGTTGGCCCGTAGATGATCGGTCAACTGCTGGATGCGGCCGGTCAGAATGGCGATCTGCACTTCGGGCGAACCGGTATCCGCATCATGACGATGATAATCCGTTATCAGTTTGGTCTTGATTTCTTTCGCGAGCGGCATGACGTATGCTTTCCTTTCTTTAGATTATGCAGGTCTCCTTGCCTACAGCCCAAGCCCCACACACTTTTGCGGGGAAACCGAGAGGCAGGACCAGTCACGTGGAAAAATTATACCAGAAAATGGGTGACTAGACTTCGACCTGGATCGCGCTGCCGGACTCGTAGCGCTTCAATCCCAGCCGGAAAATTGCTACCGCCATAAGGAGAAAGATCACAGCGCCGGCCAGGAGTTCTGCCAAAGTCTGCCATGTGAATGCGCGGATGAACTCTGCGGGTACCGCACCAACGAGCGCGGCAGGGATCACCGTGAACAGGATCAATTTTGCGTAATTGTCGAACAGTGTAATGGGATAAATCCCGAACGTGATGAGGGCGTTGATCGCCAGGTTCGAGAGATTGGAAATGACTCCCATCCAGAACGCGAGACTCTGCACCAGAATAAGAAAGGATGCAAAGACGGTAGCCGCCAGAAGTGTCGCGAGAACGAAGCGCAGGAACCCATCCCACGTATATTGACCCGATAACACGTAACTCAGGAAACCGTACGTGAAGTCGCCCATCCCGCTTGAGATCATGCGGCTCGAAACGGTATGGAGTAACACGGGTCGCGGCAGGGAGAGATAATAGTCAAGACGGCCCTGGTTGATAATCTCACTGAGGGTGAATGAGTTGCCGAACAGCAAAGCAACCAGCCCGAACGCGCTGGCGAGGACACCGTACGTGATATACATATCGCTGATGCCCCAGCCGCGCACTTCCCTGAATCTGTCGAAGAAGATGATCCAGATCGCGAAGTAGATGAAGTTATTGAGCATCATGCCGATGACCTGCATAAGGAATGAAACGCGGTACTCCATCACGGATTGCAGGTTGGCCTGCCAGACAGCGAAGAGGAATTTAAGTTCTTTCATGATATTTCAGGTGTCATTGCGAGGGCTGGTAGTTGAGTGGCCCTGAGTGTTTTTCAAGGTGCATATCGAAACCCGGCCCGAAGCAATCCCCAGTTAAATGGGGCAACCTCGTTAGGTAGTCTTCGTCGCTTAATCGGAGATTGCTTCCCGAAGGCTCGCAATGACATGATTCTATCCTCCATTCACCGTAAGATAGGCCACGCCGCGCCGATAGGAAAAGACAAGAATTGCACCGAGCGCCATGATCCACAATGACTGCATCAGGATGACATTGGCAAAAAGATCCATGGTTGGCGAAATGAACAGTTTTGAGGGCCCGTAGATCATAGCGGAGAACGGAAGGGCTTTTGCAATAACTTGCAGCCAATCAGGGTAAAAATCGAGCGGGATCAAAAAGCCGCCCAGAATGAAGATGAATTTCTGGTAGATCCACATGAACGGCGATACATCTTCCACGAGAAATGCCGATAGCCCGATCAGACAGGTGATACAAAAGTTCAAGACCCATGTGCCGAACAGGGCAAGGAACGCGAACAGCCAGCCGATGGGCGCGGGCGGCGGACCGACCAGCCACCAGACGATGATCCCGCCAAAGACTGCGTTCACCAGGGCGCGGAAGAGGGTCTCTCCCATCGAATTGCTGAATTGATAGAGCAGAAAACTATATGGCTTGTTCAAGAGGTATGCGATGGAGCCATCCTTCACATTATCGGAAATCGTACGCGCCAGCGCTGGGCGGCTGAGTTCGATGGTCTCTGCCATCATGAGGTACCACATCGTGCTGTACAGCGTCATGCCGCTGATCGAATCTGAACCTGCCGCGCTGAATGTGACTTTCCACAACTGATAGAAGATCCACATAAACGGCACGATCAACAGACTGCGCCCGATCAACTCGCCGGGGTACGCGAGGCTGTTGATCAGTGTGATCTGAAAGACGGCCCAGTATTTTTTGAAGCTTTTCATCGTTTTTATTTCTGCACAAGTACAAACAAATGCCGGCTGCCTTCGCAGGTTTCGTCCACGACGCGTTTCGACCAGATAACCGGGAAACCGCAGGCTTTTAGCATTTTGAGATATGTTTCTGTGTCGTAATGACTCCAGTACATGCGCGTGCCCGGATAGTTTTCATCGATATCGTCAATCAAATGTTCAGCGCCCAGGCAGAGCAAAGCGAATCCGCCAGGCCTGAGCATTCTGTGAAAGTTGATCAGTAAGGGTCGATGCTCTTCGCGTGGAATGTGAATTATGGCGTAATAGGAGCAGATCCCGTCGAACGAATTGTCGGGGAAGTCCAGCCAGGTCATATCCTGACAAATAAATCTCGCCTTCGGAACATGCTTCTTTGCCAGTTCGATTTGCGCTTCTGAAAAATCCACACGTGTGACATCGAAATGCTCACTTAGCATCTGGCTGATGGGTATGCCCGCGCCGCAGCCTGCATCCAGCACTTTCGCGTTTGCAGGTAATCTCGCAATGAAATCATCGAGCAGCCGCACATCTTCCGAGTCACGCGTCCGCCCGGCGAGGTAACGATCGGCGATGGCGTTGTAACCTTCCTTGACTGTTGTCTTGAAGTCCATGCCGGGATTATAAATCAATCATGTCCCCGCGTTTCGCCACCTCTAATTTGATACCAGCCGCTCCACTTTCTTGAAAGCCTCCAATGTGGCATTTCGCAGGGATCCTCTGTCTTGTTTGAACATATTCCATCCCTCACTATCGCCCAGGTTCATGGCTCTAAGCAGCAAAACAAGATCATTGTCAAGATACCTTCTAACTTCCTCATCGGTCAGTGGCGTAACTGGCGGCCATGGTTGCATATCAATGGATAGATGTAATAATATCGTTTTAATGATCAATGCAGCCGGTGTGTTATGCCCGAACAGGCGCTCGATGCCATCAAGGATTTCCGGCAGCTGAAGATTGTCCTGCACGTAATCTTGAAAATTTTCAGGCTTTGTGATCGAAGAGCGGGTGAAATCGCTCCAGTCATCGATGAGCAAATCATATTCGGGTGAAACGGGGAATCCCAATTTTGGTAAAGCTCTCGCCGCGCCTGCTGCCGAGCGGAAAGCGTGCACATGATCCCTTTTTCCCATTTGGGGTTCTTTCTCAACATCGTGAAAAAGAATAACCCATTTCATGATCTGTTGGCCTTCTTTTGTCATGCTTAGGAACTCAGGCATCATGTATAACCCCAGGAACACGCACATCACGTGGACAAGGGTAATTCCCTCAGCGTAGGATGCCATCTTGCGCCAGCCTGGGGCACGAGCTGAGATGTAGTCCACTCGGTTGGGAGTGAAGTAAGCGTTGACCCTTTCTTCAAGATCAATCCACGATTCTATATTTCCTGCTTCATGGGCATCAACCAGCTCCAAAATAAACTGATTTAGGTCTGCAAGATGAATGTCAAATGACGGGAAGGCTGGAGTTATGTTCATACAGTTTTGAATGTTGATTTCTCTTTTGTGATTTCAAACCCATGCGTTTGCCACTTATTGATCCCGCCTTCCACCTGGATCACGTTATGGTAACCGCGCCTTCGCAGCACCGAGCTCACAGACATCGAACGGTTTCCGCTCGCGCATTGGATCGCCAAAGGTCTGTCGTGTGGGAAAGGCAGATCATCCCATGCCGTGCGCCCCGCTTCGAGGTGAATCGCCCCCGGGATATGTCCTGCGTTCCATTCTGATAACTGGCGAACATCCACAAGCGTCACCTCATTCAAGCGCTCGCGCAGCTCTTTGACATCCATGCTTGGAATCGTCTCGACGGGATAGCCGGCCCTCGCCCACGCATCAATTCCGCCGTCCAGATAACCTGCCAGTTCATCATAACCAATACGGATGAGTCCTCGCGTCGCCGCGACGGTTTGGTCTGTGGACTCAGCAACGAGGATGATCCTGCTCCCAAACGGAATCAGCCAGCCCGCCCACGTGGTGAGCGGCGCATCGACCCTGATGCCGTACGAGTTGGGAATGTGTCCTGCGCCAAATTTCCTGCCATGCCGAACGTCCAAAACGACTACTCCTTCATCCATCATCGCTTTGGCTTCGCTGGCAGACAGCGGTTTCAGCACCGGAACTCCGCCCAATACCTTCGCGCCTTTTTGATTTATCTCGCGCATGTATTTGTAATAAGTTGGATACGACGGCAAACCTGTCAACGCGCGCTGTACAAACTCTTCCTCAGAGCGAGTCAGAGCCAGGGAATTGGTCATCCGCTCGCGGCCAATTGTTGTTGTGCGATCTGACGAGGTTGGCGCCACACAGAACGATCCCGCGCCGTGTGTGGGGAAGACCTCGAGTTCGTCCGGCAGTTTCAGCAGTTTATCGTGGATGGTGTGATACAAGTCGCGTGCCAAGGGTTGGGTTAATTCAGCGCTGAGCAGGTCCGTGCGCGCCGCTCCGCCTACAATCAATGCGCCGCCGCTGAATAATGCAGATGGCGTTTTCGCGTCGGGCTCAACGATGAGGAACGAGATATGTTCGGGTGTATGCCCCGGGGTCGTCATCACACGGATTTGGAATGTGCCCAAATCAATGATGCTGTCTTCTGTCAGTGGGTAATGGTCGAAGCCAACTCTTGCTTCAGCGCTAGCGCCGATCAACGCACCGGTCTGATGCGCAATCTCACGATTGCCGGAGACGAAGTCTGCGTGCAGATGAGTATCGAGAACGTGTGTCAGCTGAATCCCGCGCCCGGAAGCGGCATACAGGTACCGGTCCACGTCACGAAGCGGGTCGATCAATATCCCTTTTTTTGTATCGTGGGAACCGATCAGGTAGGCAGAGTTGCCGAGCCCGCTATCAACAAAAGGTTCGATAAAATAATCAGACATTATTTACGCGATTATATCTCCTGCCGCCGAATAATCTTACACACGGAAAAGGAACCATTGGGAATGCGCGTTTTTCTGTTGGTTATGCGGGCAGGTTTACTACTTCATCAAGAAAACTCACTTCGGGCGGACCTTTTACGCCTGCGCGTGCTGTCGCAGCGCGGAATTCCTGCGACTGGAACATCTGCATAGCTTTCTCTTTGTCAGCATATTCGCCGAGGATTACGACCTCGTTGGGATTGTCCGCTTTGCTGAATGCGCGGACTCCCGTTGAGCCATAGTTCTTGCGCAGCCCCGCGGCCTCCTCAAAAACCGGCTTCCATTTTGCGAGATCTTCAACCGTGAATCGAACAAGTACGTATATCATGGCACACATCTCCTGGAAAGAAATCAAGAATCTTGTATATATAACCCACTTTCCGTGAAAGAGTTCTACAATGAACTACGAGCAAGTTTGGCCCGGATAGCTATTGAACCTGATTCCTTCATCTCGTTTCTACGCATTACGTTCAGCCATACAACTCTTTCCTGAAAAACTCCGGCAGAGCAAATGCCGCCTTGTGGATTTCAGGATTAAGGTATTGATTCTCTCCAGGTGGATAGTTCGTTTCCAATCCATTCATCCACGGCGTATCAGAGACATACATGAAGCCGATCCCGCCGCCGGGATAAGTAGGGATGTTGGCGTAGTAATAGGCCGGACTCTTGGTCAATGTTTTGGCTGACTTGTATATTTCTTTGATCAATGCAGCGTCGAAGAAAGGTTGTTCGCATTGTGTTGCAGCGGCTCCGTTGGGCGTCAGGGCGCGCACCATGAGTTTGTAGAACTCATCCGAGAACAAGCGCTGTGCCATGCCGATTGGGTCTGTGGTGTCCGAGATGATCACGTCGAACTGGCCGGGGTTTTCTTCGAGAAAGCCAAAGGCATCGCGCACAAGCAATTCGGCGCGTGGATCAGCCCACGGGTCTCCGAAAGAAGCGGCGAAGTGCTCGCGCGATAAAT
>DATDRD010000364.1:0-2387 GCA_035291925.1 Anaerolineales bacterium | reverse complement strand
CGTATGCCCTACCCAAACAAGGTATTTGATTACATGGCAGCCGGGCGCGCGACGGTGCTTGTGATTGATGGCGTCATTCGCGAGGTGATCGAATCCTCCCATGGTGGGGTGTTTGTCGAACCTGGAAATGATGAACTGCTTGCGAAAACGATCCTGGAACTCTCGAAAGACCCAGGACGTGTGAAGCAGATGGGCGAGAACGCGCGGGCGTATCTGGTGAAAAATCTCGACCGCCGCGAAAAAATGCACGAAACCTTGCAGTTGATCGAAAGACTGGTGCGTGCATAAAGGTTTTTGTCACAGGCCCATATGGGTAATTCATATTCCTCTTTCATACGTTATAAGCATCCTGAGACTTCTGGAGCGCGTTCGCATTCCATTTCACGTTGAAGCTGAGCAAGCTTTGCGACTGAACGCGAAGGGAAGTGTTGTATAATTCTCTCAGGAGATTTGCCATGAACGTGTCACAAATTCTTCTCGATATTCATGCGCTGGAGGAAGAATTGCTTGCCTTCGAGCGGAAATATGGGATTCGCTCCGAAACATTCTACGCGGCCTATATCCATGGAGAAGAACCGGAGAATGATAACTGGGTGCTTGATTTCAGTGAATGGGCGAGTGTTTACAAAACATGGCTGGAACGTCAGTCGCAGTATCGTGATGAGATACAGCGCATCCAGCACAACAGACCCACACTGGTTGGATTAATTCGAGTCTCTGGCGCATGAGCGACCCGTTTCGTACGCCCGAAGATTACGAGTTGTTTTTATATAGCCTTGTCGAGCGGTTTCCGAGTATCAGCCGCTCGACTCTTGTTTTTGTCCGTGTAGGCGCTACCATGGCGCGGATAGCGGGAGAATTGTTCCTGAAAAATGGAATCAGGCTGATGATTCGCGAGCGCGCAGTCTTCGACCGTCTGCCGCTGGTAATTGACGGATATGGTTACGAAGCCTGGCGCGGAGAGGAAAAGTTGTATTGGTACGACTCACAGCCTCATCCAAATGAACCTGCATTGCAAAGCACGCATCCACATCATAAACATATCCCGCCTGACATCAAACGCAACCGTGTCCCTGCGCCAGAGATACATTTCGACCAGCCGAATATTCCCTGGCCGGTGGAAGAAGCAGGAAGACTGTAGAGTCGATTTTCCATCAAAGCTGAGCAGGTTCTGCGGCTGAATTGAAGGCAAGGCGTTTTCCTATGCAGACGCACAAGAGATTTTGGGTTCAGTCCCTTGTCGTTTGAGGAGGGGATAAAAAGAAGTTTCATTAGCATAAAGGATGTGTAACTATGACAACAATATCTTTGCGTAGATATACTACCCTCCCATTTTTGTTGGATATTTTGAATAAGAAGTGTTTAACCTTGTTGGATCCTAAAAATTGGGAGGACAAAGACGATTCTTATTATATAGAGCTGTATAAGAAAAGCCTAGGGTTGAAATCCATTTTAGTGTTATGCTTTGCTGAATCTGTTGAAAGATATCATCATTGGAAAATATACTCTGGGAGTCTAAAGATTCCTTGTGCCACGGATTGTGACAATGTTATAAATAATGGCGTTGCATTCAAATTTTCCAAATAAACTTGACATCATCATAGAAGTGTAGGTGTGAGGACGGGGCAGATGGGGAGACAAATGCTTATCGACACAGAATCAACCTATCGATGAGCACAAAGCGAAATATACAGTTCTCGTTTAGAATCATCCCTGTGACATCTATCCTCACCTTCCTCCTCCTCACCATCCTCTCCTACTTCGGTGTCTATTTGATTCGGCGTTACGCACAGGAGCGCCAGATCATGGATCATCCCAAGGAACGTAGCTCACATTCGATACCCATGCCGCGCGGCGGCGGGCTGGCGATCGTCGTCCTTGTTCTGGGAACAAGTTTATGGTTCGCGAACGAAACGACATTGAGCCGGAGTCTGACTTATATTGTGCTGGGGGCCATCCTTGCTTGGGTGGGCTGGCGCGATGATATTTACTCATTGTCTCCGAAGTTCCGTTTCGTAGTACAGGGACTGATTGCGATCATTTCCATATTGGTTATGGGATATTTCAAGGTGGTCAGGATACCCATGTTTGGCGACGTTGACCTTGGCGTAATTGGAATCATGATCACTTTTTTGTGGATCATTGGTTTAATCAATGCCTACAACTTTATGGATGGGATCGACGGTATGGCAGGTGGTGTGGCGTTGAGCGCAGGCTTGTGTTGGATGCTGCTTTCTTCGAATGTTCACAACCCGTTCGTGTTTTGGGTTGCATTATCAATCGCCGCCAGCAGTTTGGGTTATCTGGGGCACAACTGGCCGCCCGCAAAAATCTTTATGGGTGATGTCGCCAGTACATTTCTCGGTTACAGTTTTGCCGTCCTGCCG
>DATDRD010000363.1:0-7955 GCA_035291925.1 Anaerolineales bacterium | reverse complement strand
TTTGGCTGGTCGGGGCGGAAGAATTCGATCAGCACACGACCGGAGCCAGCCAGCAAAAGCCAGCCTGCAAAGAGCGCTCCAGGCTTTAGATCCTCTTTGTAGCGGCGGGACAACCATAACAGCAGGCCTGCCGCGGCGAAGTTCCACAACATTTCATACGCAAAGGTCGGGTGGAAGCGGGTCGTTTCAACGGGAAACAGGTTCAGGTCCTGGTATTGAGCGAGGCGGTGTTCGGCCTGGATTTGAATTCCCCAGGGCAGAGTCGTCGGCGGGCCGTAAAGTTCCTGATTGATGAAGTTCGCGATCCGCCCGATTCCCTGACCGATCAAGACCGCCGGTCCCGCTGAATCCAGAAAGAGCCAGGGGTCGAGCTTGTTCCGACGAAGGTACACCAGGAGCGCGGCCGCGCCGAATAGAAAACCGCCGAAGATGTGCAGCCCGCCCTGTGGAATATTAATGATCTGAATCGGGTTCTCAGCATAATAGTTGTTGCCACCCAGCGTCGCGTTCAACACATACCAAAGTCTGGCTCCCAGGATGCCGATGGGCAGAACCCAGATCAACACATCCCAGATGCGGTCGCCGTTCTCCCCGCGTCGCTTGAGCTCACGCTCAACGATCGCCGCGCCAACGATAATTCCCACCATCACAATCACGCCATACCAGCGCAGGGGAAACTCCAGGCCGAAGAATCTAATTGTGAAGATCACAGGGTCAATCATGTATACCTCAAGAGAAAGTTTTCATGGATTATACTGCCTACCTTGCAACATTTGGAAACCTCTCCTTCCATCAAACCACGAAGACACAGCCTGCCTTCTCACAGATTTGAAAGTTCTATTTGAAAAGTGTTAATAGGCTTGCACCACCTAATCGAACATGCTATAATATCGAGACTTCCCCAGGTACTTTACAGACTCATGATTGCGTAATCCAGATGCAAGGCGATTTGACCTGCACGGGTTCCGCGTGAACAGAATTTGAACGAAAATCCACACCCATCCACAACCTAAGGGACACCACAGATTGCTTGAGGCACTCTGGGAAATTTTGCTATTCATTCAATTCAACATCCCACCCCACGAGAAGAAACTATGAAAATTCTAGAACTTGAGAACGAACCTCTTTCCAAACTGCGCGGCATTGCGAAGGGACTGAACATCCCCAATTCCAACCGCCTGAAGAAAGAGACACTTGCCATGATGATACGTGAGGCAGAGGCCCAAAAAGAAGGCATTGAACTGCGCGGCGGCATTTTGGAAATTATGAGCGAAGGCATCGGCTTCCTGCGTGCCACCAATTACCGCATCAGCGACCAGGATGTGTACGTCTCGCAGGCACAACTCCGCCGACATGAGCTGAGAGCAGGTGACCTGGTGATCGGACAGGTACGCCCCCCGCGTGAGAGCGAACGCCATTTTGGATTGTTGAAGGTTGAATCAATTAATGGGGTGGATCCCGAAGACGCCTCTCATCGACCCGTGTTTGAAACCCTCACACCGATCTTTCCAGACAAACGATTTGATCTCGAAACCGACCACGATACACTTGCCCCCAGATTAATCAACTTAATTGCACCCATTGGTCGTGGTCAACGCGGACTGATCGTTTCGCCTCCTAAAGCGGGGAAAACCACAATCCTTAAGCAAATTGCGAACTCCATTTCAACCAAATATCCCGATGTCCATTTGATCGTTGCCCTGATCGGTGAACGCCCTGAAGAAGTGACGGACATGGATCGTTCAGTGGATGCCGAAGTGGTTGCGTCCACGTTCGATGAGCCGGTCACCTCACACGTGCGCACAGCCGAACTCGCCTTGGAGCGGGCTAAGAGATTGGTGGAGATCGGACGCCACGTGGTAATCTTGATGGACTCGATCACCCGCCTGGCGCGTGCCTACAACCTTGTAGTAAACCCCTCCGGGCGCACACTTTCCGGCGGTATGGATCCTTCGGCGTTGTACCCGCCCAAACGTTTCTTCGGCGCGGCGCGCAATATCGAGGAAGGCGGCTCGCTGACCATCATTGCCACCTGTCTTGTGGATACTGGTTCACGCCTTGACGATGTGGTTTATGAGGAGTTCAAAGGCACAGGCAACATGGAACTTATACTTTCACGCAAACTACAGGAGCGACGCATCTTCCCCGCAGTGGACATCGAACGCTCGTCCACGCGTCGCGAGGATCTTCTGCTTGGTCCCGATTTACTGCAACGCGTCTGGCTGATGCGCCGCATGTACATCCAAATGGTCTCTCAACAGCCACAGGGCGCCGGCATGGATCAATCTGTCGCTACCGAAGCGATTGTCACCCGCCTTGACCGCGCCCGCAATAATCAGGAATTCCTTGAGAATCTAGGGAGAGACGCTTAACTCTGCTCAACGCGGCAGCCTGAGCTAAAACATCTTATCGAATGCCCAAACTCGCATCGTTCTTCAATAAGCATCGTTTCGCTATCATCAGTTGGTTCGTCACCTTTCTTATCGTGGCAGGCTTGATCGGTGGCGTGTTCCTGTGGAAAAGATCCACAGCCAATGGACAAACACTCGCGCCTGAGCCAACCGCCGCGCCAGATGAGACTCCGCCTCAGGTTCCCATGCCAGCTTTGGGCGGGCCTGTAGCGTTTTTGTCAATTGAGCGGGAAATCCAGATCAAGACGAATGTCCCTGCTGATAAGCCGCGCTATGATCTCGTCGAGCATCGCGTCGCACGAGGTGATTCGATCTTTGCCATCGCGGAATCCTACAAATTGAAACCGGAAACGGTATTATGGGCAAACTATGATGTTCTGCAGGATGATCCTCACAGCCTTAAGCCGGGACAGGTTTTGAAAATCCCGCCAACGGATGGGATATATTATCAAGTGAAGGAAAATGACTCACTTGAGTCCGTGGCCGATGAATTCAATGCAACTGTGGAGGATATCCTGAATTACCCGGGCAACGATATTGATCTGGCCGAGCCGAAGGTTGAGTCTGGCTCGTGGGTGATGGTTCCGGGAGGTCAGCGCGAGTTCGTGCAGTGGCTGGTGCCAACCGTGGCAACCGGTGCATCGGGCACATCGTCGACCAGCCAGAGTGGTTGTTCTGGCGGTGCAGTGGGAGGCGGAGGCTTCGTGTGGCCCGCGGATAGTCATTTTCTCTCCGGCAATGATTACTGGTCCGGGCATCTTGGCATTGACATCGCTGCAGGGGAAGGCGCACCAGTCTCTGCGGCAGATAGCGGTGTAGTTACAATGGCACAAGGCGGGTATAACTACGGTTATGGCAATGTGGTTCAGATCGATCACGGGAACGGATACTCAAGCATCTATGCCCACTTAAGCGTGATCGGTGTGGGCTTGTGTGAAAGCGTCGGCGCGGGTCAATGGATCGGTTCTTCGGGCTCTACAGGCAACTCGCAAGGCGCGCACTTGCACTTTGAAGTCCGTCAGGGCGGCGGTTTTATCAATCCGTGGTTTGTACTACCATAAATAACCACCGTCCCGCGGGGTGGTGAAGATGGTCGAACATCTTGCTATTGAACCTGCGGGATGATTTAGTTATGAATCAAAACAAACTCAGCAAACACCTTTCAAGACTCCCTTTGGGGGCTATGAGATATTTTGATTCAATCGGTTCAACGAATGACGAGGCATTGGCCTGGGCGGCAACCGATGCAAGAGATCTATCTTTGGTTCTCGCGGATGAACAAACAGCAGGACGTGGACGACTCGACCGAAAATGGTTCACGCCAGCCGGAACGGCTCTTGCTTTTAGTTTGATCCTGCGCCCCTGCGCGGCTGAGCATCCGCATCTCTCCCGGATAGTTGGACTGGCCGCCTTATCCATTATCCATTCTCTTCTGAAGCGTGGACTCTCTCCACAGGTCAAATGGCCGAATGATATTTTGTTGAACGGACGCAAAGCCGCCGGCGTATTGATCGAATCGCTATGGTCGGGTGATCAGGTGGATTGTGTCGTGATCGGTATCGGAGTTAATATCCTGAAGGGTGCAGTTCCTCCCAAAGAGATTTTGCAATTCCCGGCAACAAGCCTGGAGGACGCGCTGGGCTACCCGGTTGAGCGCGTAGAGGTTTTACAGGATATTCTCGCCGCGTTGATCGTTTTGCGGCCACAATTGGGTACAGATGAGTTTATTTCCAAATGGGAGGAATCACTTGCCTATCGCGGCAGGCAGGTTCAGGTCGAGATGGGAGGCGAAGACTCTGTGATCGGCAACGTTTCAGGGTTGGAAATGGATGGAAGTTTGCGGTTGAGCGACCAGGATGGCAGATCCCTGACAGTACAATTCGGGGATGTCCGGCTGCGTCCTTTCGCATGATATACTTTGCCAAAGCAAAGTATTTGGCACACGAGGCAACCATGTTTGATAATCTTCGCGAATCAGCCTTCTATGAAGAAGAACAGAATGATCTTTACAAGGAGCCCACAGCAGAGTCTGTCGCCGCGCCGAAGCGACGAAGCAATGCGCGCTTCCTCGGCATGAGCGCACAACAAAGATTCTTTGTCTCCTTGATGCTTATGTTTGCGGTATGCCTGATCGGCACGCTGGCAATGTTTGTGCTGGGCAGGATGTCGCTGTTTTAAGGTGGAAAGAGCGACCTGAGGGTTGCCCTTCCTGTATCCAAATACATAATCGTGGGCGGCAGTAATTGCCGCCCACGATTTTTTACATCAACTGCGGCTGGGGTTCCGCTTTTTCTTCACCATTTAATTGCGCGCCCGCCTTTTTTAAGTCTTCTGCGGCGATGCGCGCAACGGATGCCACGCTGTCACCCGGCTGCGGTTTGATGAGATGCACACCTTTTGTGGCACGCCCTGCCAGCCTGACATCCTTGTTTTTTATTCTTATGGCAACACCATTTGCTGTAATAATTGTTAAATCGTCGGCTTGTTGAACGACGCGCGCCGCAACGATCTTTCCGATCTCCTTCAGTGCCTTCTGGTCAATTGTAGAGATACCGTTCGTCGCGCGTCCTTTTGGGGAGTATGCATTCAACGGCGTTTGTTTGCCAAAGCCGCCTGATGTTATCACGAGCAGCGAGCCGTCCTTCTCCACGACATCCATACTCGTTACCGAATCACCCTTGGCAACTCTGATCGCCTGCACGCCCGCGGCCTGCCGTCCCATGGCACGAACTTTGCTTTCGCCAAATCGTAGAGCTTGACCATTCTCGGTGACAAAGATCACTTCATCGCTCCCACTCGTCAGGCGTGCCCAGCCAAGTTGGTCGCCATCCTCCAAAGACATGGCAATCAAACCTGAGGGTCGGACAGAGGCGAACTCTTCCATCACGACACGTTTGACCTTGCCGCGTATCGTCGCAAGCATACAGAATCCATGTGCAGAGAAATCCGAAACCGCGATCGCGGCAGTCACACGTTCATTCGGGTCAAGGGCGAGCACATTGACAAGTGGAATGCCCTTTGCAGTGCGGTCAGCATCCGGGATCTGATAAACCTTTTCGGAATAAACCTTGCCTCTGTCCGAGAAAAATAGCATCGTATCCAGGCTTCGAGCTGGAATGAGCGCAACGACTTCATCTTCATCCTTGGTTGTATGACCCATCACCCCGCGTCCACCGCGGCTCTGTGAACGGAACACGGAAGCCGCCACGCGCTTGACGTATCCGCGCTCAGTGAGACTGATCAGGACCGCTTCATCCTGAACAAGGTCTGCTTCGCTGAGCGACTCCGTGGCCTCGGCCGCGATACGTGTACGGCGGTCATCACCATATTTTTCGGCGAGAACGCGCATATCATCCTGAATCAGCGCGAGAATCTTCTTGGGATTCGCAAGCAAATCTTCAAGATGGGCAATCTGCTCTACAACTTGTTTATGCTCTTCTTCGATCTTCCAGCGTTCGAGGGCGGCCAGTCTGCGTAGCTGCATATCGAGAATTGCCTGCGCCTGAATCTCGCTCAATTTGAAGCGGCTGATCAGATTTGTTTTGGCAACATCGGCATCCTGCGATTCACGGATCGTCTTGATCACCGCATCGAGATTTGCAAGTGCAATGAGATAGCCATCGAGAATATGTTGGCGCGCCCGAGCTTTTGCCAGCTCAAAATTCGTGCGACGGACAATGACCGTCTGGCGGTGTTCAATGAAAATCTGTAACGAACGTTTAAGTGACAGAGTGCGCGGCTCTCCATCCACAAGGGCGAGCAATTGCACGCCAAAGGTGGATTGCAAAGCCGTATATTTATAAAGCTGGTTGAGCACCTTTTTGGGTTGGGCACCGCGCTTGAGTTCGATCACAATGCTCATGCCGCGCCGGTCTGATTCGTCACGCAGGTCTGAGATTTGGTCGATCTTGTCCTCGCGGACAAGTTCCGCAATCCGTTCGATCAGGCTTGACTTATTGACCTGGTAAGGGATTTCGGTGATCACGATATCGTGCCGGCCGTTTCTCGATTCTTCAATATGAGCCATGCCCCGTACGACCAGACGACCCTTCCCTGTCCCATACGCGGACTCGATCCCTTCGCGCCCCATAATGATGCCGCCTGTAGGGAAGTCTGGTCCCTGGATATGCTTCATCAAATCATCCAGAGGGATGTCATCCATTGTTTCGTAATTGTCGATCAGGAAGATGATCGCGTCCGTTAATTCGCGCAAATTGTGCGGCGGGATATTGGTCGCCATACCGACAGCAATGCCTGACGTGCCGTTGAGAAGCATATTCGGCACGCGGGCAGGCAATACGAGCGGTTCTTCGAGCGAGTCATCGAAGTTGGGGCCAAAATCGACTGTATCCTTATCCAGATCGGCGAGTAATTCTTCGGCTAGTTTCTGGAGGCGAGCCTCGGTATAACGCATTGCCGCGGGCGCGTCGCCGTCAACCGAACCAAAGTTCCCCTGCCCATCTACGAGTAAATAGCGCATCGAGAAATCCTGCGCCATGCGCGCCATTGCCTCGTACACGGCTGAGTCGCCGTGCGGATGGAATTTACCCAGCACTTCGCCCACGATACGGGCAGACTTTTTATAGGATGAGTTCGAGCGGATGCCCAATTCCTGCATGGCATACAAAATGCGGCGATGGACGGGTTTCAGCCCATCACGGGCATCTGGCAGGGCGCGTGCGACGATCACGCTCATGGCGTAATCCAGGTAGGCCTCGCGCATTTGAGAATCTATGTCAACCTGCTGGACGTTTCCTGTTTGAACGTTATCTTCGATCATTTAGGTACCTTTTAAGAGGATAGACGGCATAAAAAAGACACGAAGGATGAGATGCTGTGACTCCGCGTCTTAATTAAAGAAGCACGTGCTTGATTTAGTGCAATTATACCACCTGCCCCACCCCAGCCCTCCCCAAATCCGCAGGAGGAGAACTGCAAAATCTCCAGTTCAAAGCGGATTTGAGGAGGGTGCCCAAAGGGCGGGAGGGGTAACAAAAAACTCGCTTCTCAGCGAGTCTGCGTGAGTGCCGAAGGTGGGACTTGAACCCACATGAGGGAACCCTCACTACGCCCTGAACGTAGCGCGTCTGCCAATTCCGCCACTCCGGCCAGCGGAGTGTATTGTATCTAGTTTCACAGTTTTGTCAACCTGACGGCAAATCACATTTCAAAAATGCTGTTTTCGTCGTTTTACGACCTCACAGTTCTGTAATCGTATTAAATCCATGGAACAAAAACCCCTTCTCATCGTCATGTATAAGTCCCGCTCTGAAATTCCAATCCGTTTCAAACGAATTTCAGTACTGTTAGGGGATACAACGTTTCGGACCCGACAAGGTTAAATATATAGAGAGGAGGTCCCTATGTTCACAGTGGTGGTTTTGATCTGTTTGTTTTTGTTCGTCGTCCTCGCTGGCGCGGACCTGCTCGTCTCGAACATCAATTCGGACGAGTTGAGCAACATGGGTGTCGAGAAAAAATCATGATAGATGATACCCATCTCCGTTAGCCCGGTGCCAATCTCGAAGAGGCATCGGGCTTTTT
>DATDRD010000362.1:0-2052 GCA_035291925.1 Anaerolineales bacterium | reverse complement strand
GAGCCGAAACAATTCGAGAACGATGAGGAGATTGGATGGGTCTTCAGGATTGATGTTCGTGAGGCCGAACGGCTGGATGAACTTGCGCAGCGAATCGGGTGATATCTTTTCAAGCGGCTCGTTGAATTGCGCCAGTTCCGGGATCAGGCGTCCATCTTCTTCGCGGTTGTTCGCTTCCATCCAAATGCGTCGGATGAGGGCGATCTGTATTAAACGGCGAACAGGCTCAGCTTTAAGTCGATTCGAGAGCAATTCCGATGATTCAACGGATGTTGTGCCAACAAGGATGGGCCGTCCGCGCACGTGCTCACGCACGATTTCCATGATGATGGCGCGTAACTTGGCCTCAACGGTTCGATAGATGACATCCGGATAATCTTTGCGGCGATAGAAAAGAGGATTTCCCTCACCCTGCCCTCTCCCAGACGGAGAGGGTTCACGTTTTGCATAATAGGAGTATGAATACCCGTCTTCATCTTTGGTTTTGATTTCCACCAAAGGAGCATTATTACCAATAGCCAGATATTCAAGGTTTGCCGGTATGGGTGTTACTTCAAGGTTGTAGATCTTGCTGAATTCTTCAGCTTCTGTCAGCGCTGTACCGGTCATGCCCGCGAGCTTCTTATACATGCGGAAGTAATTCTGCAATGTGATGGTTGCATAGGTTACATTTTCGGGCTCGATCTTCACCCCTTCCTTTGCTTCCACAGCCTGGTGCAGACCATCACTCCAGCGGCGGCCCGGCATAAGGCGCCCGGTAAATTCATCCACGATCACCACTTTGCCCGCCTGCACAAGATATTCCTTGTTCCGTTTGAACAGAAATTGCGCCCGCAACGCCTGTTCCAGGTGGCCTCTGAGCCGGGCCTGTTCGGGAGTCACATCTTCCGGGCGGTCCGGATCCATGAGTGGCTGATTCAGCATTTGTTCAACACGTGCCAAACCCACTTCTGTAATCGAGACGTTGCGATCCTTCTCATTGATCTCATAATCTTCAGGCTTCAGTTGGCGCACAATCTGTGCCATTCGGCCATACCATTCCAGATCTCCCGACGCAGGCCCGGAGATAATAAGCGGTGTGCGCGCTTCGTCAACCAGCACGTTGTCTACTTCATCGACGATGGCATAGTGATGTCCGCGCTGCACGCGGTCACTTAAACGCATGGTCATGTTATCGCGCAGGTAATCAAAACCAAATTCGGCATTGGTTCCATACGTCACATCGGCTTCATACGCCAGTCGTCGATCCACCATGCGCAAATGATTCTGGTCTTCATGCGGAGACTCGCGTTCAATATCAACGATAAATGCCTTCTTTCCATTCTCCGTCGCGGCTGCCATTTGCAGAACACCAACCGAAAGCCCCAGCATATGATAGATCGGCGCCATCCAGCGCGCATCACGCCGCGCCAGATAATCATTGACCGTGACGAGATGTATGCCTTTACCAAGTAAGGCGTTGAGATAGATGGGCAGTGTCGCGACCAGCGTTTTTCCTTCACCGGTGCGCATCTCGGCAATCGAGCCGCGATGCAGCGCGACCCCACCGATCAACTGGACATCAAAATGACGCAAGCCAATCGTCCGTTTGGATGCTTCGCGGACTACCGCAAACGCTTCGGGCAGGATTTCCTCCAGCGCTTCCTGCTGAGCCTTGAACTGCTCTTTTTCATCCAGGCCTTCGACGTTGCCCATGAGTTGAGCAATGCGATCCCTGAGCTCATCCGTTTTGCCGCGTAAAGCTTCATCACTTAAAGCTTCAAATTGAGGTTCAAGCGCGTTGATCTGCCCGGCGATTCCACTGAATTGTTCTATCGTTTTTCTGTTGGGGTCTCCACCGAATATTTTTACAAAGTTTTTCAGCATTTTTACCTTTTCGGGGAAAGATTATACTGCTTCTTCCGCAAATCTCTGAATGGGATTGCTAAACAAATGCAATCGTAGCACGGGAATATTAGCAAAATATAAATAGATCATGGCGACTTACTTAAAATGAAAAACGCAGGGGAGTGCCTCGCGTTTTTTGCCACTCAAATTCACTTATTTTTGGGA
>DATDRD010000361.1:0-2604 GCA_035291925.1 Anaerolineales bacterium | reverse complement strand
TGTTTACCTCGTTACTTTATTGGGTGACCCATGAATGGATTAATTGCTCTGGTTGGTTCTGGCGAATATTTGGCTGTGATGGATAATGTGGATCGCCATCTGCTTGACAGCTTAAACCTGAACGGAAGAAAACCGCGTGTCGTGTGTCTGCCAACCGCCGCAGGGCGCGAAGGGGATGCCAGCGTTAATCGCTGGTCGAGCATGGGAATCGAACACTTCCAAAAACTGGGCGCGGAGGTGAGCGCGCTCCACATCATCGACCGCGCCTCCGCGGATGATGTTCAATGGGAGGCGCTCCTTGAAGAGGCCGATTTGGTCTACTTTTCGGGTGGTGACCCGGGGTATTTGCATCAAACGCTGAACGGAAGCCGCGCCTGGCGCTCCGCTCGACGCGCCTGGGAACGGGGCGCCGTTTATGCAGGCTGTTCTGCGGGCGCGATGATCCTTGCCAAACGGATGCCAAGTTTCCGTCTGGCTGGGACACAGGCAGGATTCGGCCTTGTGCCTGCCATGTTTATCGTCCCTCATTTCGATGCCATTCCGGGAATCTGGAAGCCGATTGTATTTGCCTTGCAAAAACAGCTCAAAAAAGGCGAAAGAATGATCGGTGTGGACGAGAACACTGCCCTGGTCGGGAGGCTCGGTGGCGAATGGAGCGTCATGGGACCGGGCAAGGTGCACATGTTTACGCGTGAAGGCCACCTGACCTTTACAAACGGCCGAACTTTGCACATTGATTGATTCTTACGTCCCACTACTCATGAAGGACTCCATGAAAAAACTCCTCCAAAATCTTACTGAAGCGTTTGCTCCATCCGGCTATGAAGACAAGGTTCGTGGGATCGTGCGCGCAGAAGTAGAGCCGCTTGCCGATGAGATCAAAGTTGACGTACTTGGCAATCTCATTGTTCGTAAACGCCCGGGCAGGCAGACAAAGGATACAAGGAAGATCATGATCGCCGCGCACATGGATGAGATCGGCCTTATTGTCAGCCATGTGGATCAAAATGGATTTGTCCGTTTTTCGCCGATCGGTGGTGTATTCAGAAGATATGTTCTGGGCGGCCGCGTCCGCTTTCTGAACGGAACACAGGGCGTGCTGGGGTTCGACCGTCTGGATCATGTCAACGAACTGCCAACACTTGACAAGGTCTATATTGATGTCGGCGCGACCAGTAAAAAGGATTCTCCTGTAAAAATCGGTGATGTCGCCGCGTTCGATCGCCCGTTCACGGAGTTGGGAAATCGTCTCGTTGCAAAATCCATGGATGATCGCGTCGGCGTTTTGGTGGCAATCGAAGCTTTGCGCGCGCTCAAGTCCACGCCGCATGATGTGTATTTTGTGTTCACCACCCAGGAGGAAGTTGGCACGCGCGGTGCGGCCACATCCGCCTATGGCATCGACCCCGACGTGGGCATTGCAATTGATGTCACACCGGCAGGCGATACGCCGAATGCGCTCAAAATGGAAATGGCTCTGGGCAAAGGTCCGTGCATCAAAATACAGGATCCTGGCATGATCGCCGACCCGCGCGTGGTGCAATGGATGATCCGTGCGGCTGAGAAAGCAAAGCTGCCTTATCAACGCGAGGTGCTCCTGCGTGGAGGCACAGACGCCCGTGCGATCCAACTCACGCGCGCAGGCGTGCCAGCGGGCTGCATCTCAATCCCTGTCCGCTATGTTCATTCACCATCTGAAATGGTGGATTATTCCGATGTGCAGAACTCTGTCAAATTATTGACGGCTGTTCTCCGCACGCCAATTGATCTGGGATAATGGCTCGCGCATTACGTAATTCGCTCTGTGCGTCACTTATATTTCTTGCGGGATGCTCATCCCTCGCTCCGCTGCTCGCGCAGCTCACGCCATCGCCTGTTGCCGCTACATCCGCCCCCGAGGGGCTACAGACCACATCCACGCCTGGGCCTGACGCGACAGAAACGGCGCGTCCTGCAACCGAACCGCGCATCCTGCGCGTGTGGCTGCCGCCTCAGTTTGATCCCAATGCAGGGACGGCATCTGCCAACCTGCTCAAGCAAAGGCTGGCTGATTTTGAAGCGCAACATCCGGGGCTTGAGATAGAGGTGCGCGTCAAGGCCGAGGAAGGCGAAGCAAATATGCTAAATGCGTTATCGGTCACAAGCATGGCGGCGCCCAGTGCCTTGCCCGATCTCGTTGCACTTTCTCGTCCCGCGCTCGAAGCTGCCGCGTTGAAAGGCCTTTTACACCCGATTGACGGACTTTCCACCACACTTCAGGATCCCAACTGGTATGGTTATGCCAGGCAATTGGGACAGATAGAAAACATAGGCTACGGTTTGCCGTTTGCGGGGAATGTGTTTGCTCTGGTCTATCGTTCTGAACTTGCCAAGTTCACCAACTGGGAGGAAATTTTGGCGAGTGAGGCATTGCTCTCATTCCCCGCAGGTGATCCGCAAGGACTGGTTGGTTTGGCGCTTTATGTTTCGGGGGGTGGCGAAATCGTGACCCCTCAGGGTTCGCCTATGGTGGATCAGGATGTATTAACTCGTGTGTTGACCTTGATCGAAGATGGTCTTGGTGCTTCAATGTTGTCTCCATCCCTGGCGATTGTAGGAACTGAC
>DATDRD010000360.1:0-5166 GCA_035291925.1 Anaerolineales bacterium | reverse complement strand
TTGCCTTGTTCACTGACATCTCATGTCCCCTTTCGAAAGTTATAACGTTTTTCGCGGTCGCCCCCTCTCCCACTGGGAGAGGGTTGGGGTGAGGGAACGCTTCAAGCGCCCCGCTTCACCAGTTGCTCAACCGATTCTTCATCGAACCCGCTCATCTCCACCTTGAGACAGGCGATCTGCTCATTCCCCACGACCAGCACTTCGCGCACACCCCGCAATTGTGCCAGACTCGACTGCAACGCGCTTGCCGCTCCGGGCCCCAGTTCCGGCAGGTGGTACATCTTCGTTAGCAGCGCCTGCGGCGCGCGCATGCTGGAAGCCACCGCCAGCCACAGCAGCAGCATACCCACCGCGAACACCAGCACCGCATTGCCGCCATAGACCTGCATCAGCAAGCCGCCCATGGCCGAGCCAAAGAACGCGCCCAGGAACTGCACACTGCTGAACACGCCCATCGCCGTGCCTTTGGCGGCCAGCGGCGCGATCTTGCTGACGATGGAAGGCTGCGTCGCTTCCAGCACGTTGAAGGCGGTGAAGAACACCAGCAGCGAGAGCGCCACGCCCCACACGCTGCCCTGCAAAAACAGGATACCGAGTTGCGCCACGGCAGCCAATGCGATGGCGATCATGAACACCTGCTTCAGCTTCGCTTTCTTCTCCGCGATGATGATGGGAGGCACCATGAGCGCGAAGGCGATGAGCATCACCGGCAGATACACCTGCCACTGGTGCTGCGCATCCAGCCCAAGGCTGCGCAGGATGAACGGCACCTGCATGAACACCGACATCAGGATCGCGTGCAAAGTGAACACGCCGAAGTCCATGCGCAGCAGATCCTTGTTGCGCAGCACCTCGCCGAAATGGCCGTGCCCGGCCTCGGTATCGGAGTGGAATCGCGTCATCTTGGGATTGGGAATGAACCACAGCACCATCGCGATGGATGCAAAGGCCAGCACACCCGTCAGCGTGAAGATGCCGGACATGCCGATGTGCTTGTACAGCAATGGCGAAAGAACCATCGAGAGCGAGAACGTCACCCCGATGGTCATGCCGATCATCGCCATCGCCTTGGTGCGATGCTCCTCGCGCGTCAGGTCCGCCGTCAGCGCCATCACCGCCGCGTTGATCGCCCCCGCGCCCTGGATCACGCGCCCGGCGATGATCCAGTAGATGTCGTCCGCCGACGCCGCGATGAAACTGCCCGCCGCGAACAGCAGCAGGCCAACGATGATGATGGGCTTGCGCCCGTAACGGTCGGACAACCACCCCGCCGGAATCTGCAGGATCGCCTGCGTCAGCCCGTACGCCCCCAGCGCGACCCCGATGAGGAAATGGCTTTCCCCGCCCGGCAGGTTCTCGGCATACAGCGCAAAGATCGGCAGGATGATGAACAACCCCAGCATGCGCAGGCCATAGATGCTCGCCAAGCCAATACTGGCGCGGCGTTCGAAGGGGGTCATGGATGAATCTGAAACGGACATGAAGCGGAAACTGGCGATTTTCGGAAGGAGCGTATCTTAACAGGTCGGCTATCCACTCGATAGCCAGCCTACAAGCATACATAATGAGACCGCAAAGTTTCCAACAATGAAAGAAACGTAGTTGCCTCCAATTGCTCAGGTCAACTCGGAATGCTTTAGCTTGCCTGCATTGTCCTTAACTGCCTTGATGACTTCATCTTTGCTAAGCCACTGTGTAAGCCAAGAGTATTTATCTTTAAGCGTCGATTCATTGATACGCTGTGCTAGATTTCCAGCGTCTTCGACAAGCGTCAGCCGATCGTCGTAGTGAACAGCCTCCTCTTTGTATTGCCTAAGAAAAGCCGCAAGCCCTTCATCGGTCTCACACATCTTGCTTATTATTCTATATGCGTCATCATAAGCATCGTTATTAAACTGAGCGAAGCGGTAAAGAATAGAATGTAAATTGGCTTCCTTATACAAATTACCTTGAACGGAATACTTTCGTACGCGCTCAGACCATATTTGCATAGCTTGATCGACCAGAGCACTGTCCGAAATTAATTGGCGGTCCTCGCTTACTTTGCTTTCTGGACGAATCTTCCATTTCCCTTGATGCGACGCTGCAAGCCAAACTACTTTCTCCGAGATCGATATAGGTGCATTTTGGGCGATGCCAAGAAAACACTCGCCATATCCTGTTAGCTTGAGCTTCAATAATCGCGTCATTAAATCTGCGAATTTGTTCGCAACGTCATCTTCCAGCTTATGCTGACGCGTTAATTTCTCTGACACTTCCGCCAGTTTATCGATACACCCCCTCACATCAGGGTTTGGGCATGAGGGTGCGTAGTTATTCAACCATTCTGACAAGAAAAGCAATTGTTCATTATCATCTACAGACAGTGCTTCACCGAGCTTTTGGGGTGCCATCAGAAGTTCATGAATCTCCTTGGCTTCAGGCACCTCTTCTATAGAGGTCATCCGAAATAGCCGTGCCAATCGGTCCGGATCGGCGATTCGCAGGGTGTCCTCGTAAACGATGCGATCACCATCCCCTTTTTGATTTGGAAAAAGAAACGAGCAGGCCTTCTCCAAAATGAGTTGGTCTTGTTCATCTTTGGGAAGATGTTTCAACCATGCTTGTTCTGTTTCGTCCTTATTCTTTACCTTCCAATATCCCAAATCGAAAGCATCCTGTTCACTAATTAAATCGCCTCGGGAGGGCTGTCCCGTAAAGTCTACAGAATGACTATGTATGGCCTCGCGGAGTGCAGGTGAACGCTGAGATAGCGCTTCAAATACGATGACGTCCGCCGCATTTACTTCCTCATGAGTCGTCGGCAGGCTTAACACAAGACGATTAACTAGCCTAACTATGTCGCGCGGATGTCGCGAAAGTCTTGTCACCAAAGCAACTGCCGCCTCATATCGCTCTTGCTCATAGGCACGCAAAGTAATATTCAACTCATCCAGTAGTATTTGAATTTTTCCATTTGCGAATTTATTGAGCTGGCGTTGAGATAGCGGTGGAATTGGGTAGGCAACCTGCACAATTTTTTCCAGATAGGAAAGACCAGACACCTCATCTGCCGCAAGCGCGCGCGCAATAATGCTTCGGTCATATGCAAGAAGATAGGTAACGCGTGGAAAATCAGCCACTGCTTTGATTGCCTGAATCATGCTCCGGATTTCTTCTGCTGGAAGCCGATCAAGATCATCGATTACAACTACGATTGGACGATCAAGCTCAGATAATACTGCAACGACTTCCTTCCTTTGTTGTGGTAAATCAAAAGATGGCAACAACTTTTTGAAATCCTCAGTCGCCTTCTGTCCGGCCTCTGCTCCTTGATCTGCAGTTGCAGCAACCGCTTGTGCGATTTCCGGAATGTCAGCAGCAATATTTCCAGCCCAACTCAAAGCAGGAACATATTTTAGATATTTCAGATGTTTTAGAAGCCCTATGTAGCCTAGCAATTTTTGTCCAACTTCGATTCCCTTTTTTCCAACAGATATATCCTTGCCTATTGATGCAGCAAGCTGACCAATCAGAGCTTCCACCAAAGCGCCAGTGTTACTAACCATCCAGGGATTAAATTCAGCAACAATTGGCACGCTACCCTCGGTAATCCCTTCTAGGTTCTTTGTGACAAAACCGATAAGGGTACTTTTCCCTGAGCCCCAATTCCCCTCAATACCCACGACCAGCCCAGGGCTCCCCTTTGGAAGAAGAAGAGAGCGAGACAACGTCTCAGCAAAATGCGAGCGGCCAAATGTATCTTCTTCAGCAGGACGATCATGAATATAGATGGAATGAGGTACCATTGGACTGTTTGCTCCTTACTACGTTGTACGCCAGCCTTCTTAACTAATCCACCGTTACCACACCAAGCGTTGCTGCGTAGTTGCGATGATGAAGATACGCAAGAATGGTTGACTATATATAAATGGCAATAGTGCGCAAGAGTTAAGTCTGTGTATTGACTGGCCCGTGTTGGTACTGCCATTCTTGCTTCGACTAGGGACAGCTGCACCAGAAACACATGCAGCTAATACCGACGCAATCCCTCGCTGAAAACACCGCTCAGCTCGATGCGGCGGTTGTACTCTTCCAGCGCTGTTCGGTTTTCTGCCAGCCATTCGATTGCCTGAGGGTACTCATCGCATTCGGTCTGAGCCGCCTGCTTTGGCTTCCGCGATGAATCAGGTAGGGGATGTTTGGACTGATGCAAGAGGTTGTGTTGAGGTTGAACCGCCATCACGCAGCCAAGGCGATGGCGGTTGTTTTTTCTTCGACGGATTTGATGAGGTCCTGAATCGCATCGACCTCCGCCTCTTCAAAATAGGATTCTCCGCATTGGGTGCAGACCCATGCCGGAACGCGATCCAAAGTCACATGACAGTCTTTGCGGTCGATATGGACGGGGGTTTCGCCCTTTTTCATCTCACCTTTGCAGAACAGGCACTTCATGGTGTCCTCCTTGTCTTGAAGCCGTCGGCCCAACTTATTTCATCCGGAATATAGGCGGTGATGACTGCCAGGAACTCTTCTTTGTGTGCGCAGACTACATGGACTGGCCGATTCGACTCTCCGCGCCCAAGCATTAGACAGCTATGGCCTCTGGAATCGTTCGGATAGTTCTCGATGATCTCGCCATGCTCGATCACTTGGCGTATCTCTCTTGTACTGATCATTCGCTCCGTCCGGTTCATCTGACGTAGCGCATGCGGCAAGAACAGATATTTCTTTTTCGCCGCCTCACGAATCAGCCGCAGAAGGTCATCATCGCTATCCATTGCCGCAGGTTACACGGGGATAGACCGCATTTCAATATGGATTTTAGGCCCCCCCCTTTATTGCATTGCCTGATCTATCGGGTTGGGAAAGCCCCCGTTTTCGCGTATATTGTCCAGTCGTTTTTCCGACTCTCGGCCTCACATGGAATACATCAAAATACGCGGTGCTCGCACCCACAATCTCAAGAACATCAGTCTCGATCTGCCGCGCAATCAGTTGGTGGTGATCACCGGTTTGTCCGGCTCGGGCAAGTCCTCGCTCGCGTTCGATACGCTGTATGCCGAGGGGCAGCGGCGCTATGTGGAGTCGCTCTCCGCTTACGCGCGGCAGTTCTTGCAGTTGATGGAGAAGCCGGATGTCGATCTGATCGAGGGGCTCTCCCCCGCCATCGCCATCGAGCAGAAG
>DATDRD010000359.1:0-2243 GCA_035291925.1 Anaerolineales bacterium | reverse complement strand
CATTGCAATTCCCAGTCGCGAAACACATCTTGCCGAAGGCTTTTGTGAAGGTGAGATCATCCCCGAAGAACGCGGCACAGGCGGATTTGGCTATGACCCTGTTTTTCTATTGTCAGAGTTGGGAAAGACCATGGCAGAACTTTCCATGGACGAAAAAAACCGCCTCAGCCATCGGGCTAAAGCGGTGATGAATGCGAAGCCGATTTTGCGAGCCACGTTTAGGTAACTGTCACCTTCTTAATTTACCTCTTCGCGTGATGCAGGCTATCCGCGGCTTCCTCGCTCAGTGGGATATAGACCTGAATGCGTGTGCCTTTGCCCGGCGCAGAATCAATGTTGAGCAGGCCGTTGACGAGTTCAGTGCGCTCACGCAAATTGACCATACCCAGACTGCCGCGCTTGTCATAGGATTTGTTCACCGCCGCCACATCAAAGCCCAGCCCGTCGTCTTCGATCTCTAACAAGGCGATCCCCGTTTCGAACGATCTCAGCCGCACCCAGATGTGCGGAGCGTTGGCATGTTTGCGGGCGTTGTTCGTGGCTTCTTCGATGATGTAGAAGATCACGCCCTGCTTGCCCATTTCCACTTCCTCAAGGATCTTTTCATCCACGTTGATGATGACATTCTGGGTGAATGTCTCGCGCATCTTCTCAGCGATGGCGTGCAACGCGGCGGTCAGTCCCTGCGACTCGAGGATGAGCGGGCGCAGCGTGAACAGCATATGGCGGATCTCTTTTGTGGTGCGGTGTGCGAGCTCTTCGATTTTGACCAGTTCCTCCGTCGCCTGTTTGACATTTTTTGTCATCATGCGGCGGGCAAGATTGATGCGCATGGCCATCGCGGCCACGGATTGTGTCGGGCCATCGTGCAGGTCGCGCGCCAGTTTCTTGCGTGCCTCTTCCTGCACATCCACCATGCGCTCTTTCTCCTCAACAAGGTCCTGATACAGTCGCGCATTTTGTACCGCGATCGTTGCCTGGCGCCCGATAATGTCCAGCAGGCCGCAGCGCTCCTTTGTGAAATAGCTCGGGTCGGGGTGGGCGAACAGCATCGCGCCATAGACGTTGAATCCGCTCCTTAAAGGGAAACAATAAGCGGATGTGCACGAGCGCAGCGCGACGATGCGACCGAGTTCGGGGTCATAACCGATGTCTGGTGTCAGGGCTGCTTCCCCGCCATCCAATATTTTCTTAAGTATGCCTTCATTGCCTTGTAAATTGACGCGCATATCGGCATTGGTGAACCGCCGTGCAGAACCGATCTGCAATTCATGATCCTTGAATAAAAACACCGCGCTCACCAGTCGTTCGTCCGAGTCCGGTTCGTCGGGATCCGGGTTTGGGTTCAGAGCCATATATCCAAGGTCAAGAACCGAATCCAACACACGCCTGTAACTGAGAGTGGCTGTCAGGGTGGAAGTTAGTTCATAAATGGCGCGCAGGCGTTCGCTTTCCATGCGGCGGAGGCGTTCTTCAGCATCCAGACGGGTCTGGCGCGCGATGCGCAGTCGTCCCATCCCAAAGCGCCCGGCCACTCCGGCCACAAGACCAATGAGCAATGTCAACACAAGCCCACTGGATGCGATCAAAGCAAAATCATTTGAAAACGATTCATGAGAGACAAGATATTGCAGGAGCGCAAACACGCCCCCTGCGATGAATGCACCCCACATTTCAAAATACACCGCGGCCAGAAGAACGGGAAGAATGCCCACCAGGATGGAGGTGCCAGCCAGCCCGCCCTTCAGCAGGAAGAATAGTGCGGCGAGCAGGAAATCCACGCCCAGAACGATTTGGCGGTGATAAGTACGCAGGCGCATGCTCAAGCCAGCCATCACGCTCATGGCAATATTCCAGATGAACATGATTACCAGGAGCCATAAAGGCTCGGCATTCAGTTGGCCGCGCAGTGAAAGCGATAGGACCAAACCGACCAACACGATCCAGCGCAAAGTAGTTGCAAACCAGTCGGCGATGTACGGAGTTTCGAACCTACGCATAGGCTTAATGATACCCCAAAACAATTCGCGGCAATCCCACCTGGCCTTACAGAAAAATCAGGGACTATGCTCCAGCCGCCGAGAGCATGACATATCTACTCCTCGTAACCCATGCGCGGCAAATAGGGCCCAATTTTGATCTTGAGCATTGCCTGTTCGTCTGCCTTATAAACCTCACGGAATCGCCCGATCTTGCCCTTATAAAAATGCAGACCCTGTTGTCCCTCCGCCGCTCCGGGACGA
>DATDRD010000358.1:0-3885 GCA_035291925.1 Anaerolineales bacterium | reverse complement strand
TGCCGAGTTTATGCGCGGAGCGGTGAAGATGTATGTGGCGAATCATCAGTAATAAAAAGAGCGGCCATGGGTGGTCGCTCTTTTTCGTTGCGAATGTCAGACTAGGCCTCGCCTTACCAATGCTTGTTTGGTCATTGGCGTCAGATCGCGTCCATATGTGCATGTTCGAACAAAGGTCTTTTCGCTGAACTCGTTTCGCAGTTCATGATATTTTTTCAGCGCGGTTTCCCACTCGAGGGCGTTGGATAGATACGCATGGAGCTGCTCTGCAAGAAAAACTGCATGGGTACTGGCCTGGTCAATTCCCTGTCCAGACCAGGGATCCATAACCATGGCGGCATCTCCCACTAGCGCCCAGCCTGAACCATATGGAATTCGCAAATAACCAGGGATGCTCCCTGTGCCGCGCACGGGACCTTCTCGCTCAGCCTTTCCCAATCGGGGAGCAAGGTCAGACATAGCCTGTAATTCGGCGAACAGTTGTCCTTGAGGATCACGTTTGAAATTTCTAAATTCGGCAATCGGTACGGAGATGGCTGTCAGAGTTAATCCGCCGTCGCAGGGGAACACATAGGCCAGATGATTGCCTCGAAAATGGAACTCGGCTGCAGGGCTATCCTTCGGTTCAATCCCTCGATAATATGCGTAGTACATGGCGCGGTTGACAGGTTCTTCACGTTCGACCTGAGGCTGGACTTCTCGCGCGACGAACGAATGAATCCCATCTGCTCCGATGACGACTCTTGCTCTGGCCTCATGGGTATTCCCGTTTTCGTTCCACCTTACCCCCACAATCTGCTCTCCCTCCCTTAGCAGGCCATCCACTTTTGCGCGTTCATGAAGATCAATGCCTGCTTCGCGTTTGGCGCGTTGGATGAGGATATCGTCCAATGTGATGCGGCGAACACACATGTAGAAGGGGAAATCGTCAGGCTCTGTAACAGGTTCAGGAAAAACGATACCATCCACCACATTGTAATCAGTGACAAGATGAGGAGCCGTTGCCAGAACCTCATCAAGCGACCCGATTCGCTGAAAGGCGCGCAGGGATGGCGCGCGGAAGAAATGTGTGGAGAGGGTATCGCTGGGAAAATGAGCACGATCCAGCAGGAGCACCCGGTGTCCCTGTTGGGCAAGCAAGGTTGCACTAATGGAGCCTGCAACTCGCGCGCCGACAATGATTGCATCATAATTTTCGTTCATGGCTAGGCCTTCTTGATGCCCTGATCTTGCTGCAGTGTGAACTGCCAATTGGAGATTATAACGAAAATATGTGAGGGCTGCGCTGTCTGAATATACCTTGCAAAAGCAAGTAGTTGGAAGGAAAAGCCACAGGTGAAAGTATCCGGCCCTTTTCCTTTATCCGCCCCCCTGATATTTCACCTTCTGTGGGACATGTCGTAGCGCCGCGCGGTCGGATCATAGCCACGCTGAAAAGCCATTTCATAGCCAAACAAGTGCATTGGCAAAACATAGAGCAAGGGACTGGCAAATTCATCCAGTGAGGCTTTGTGGTGAACAAAAAAGCGGCAGTTCCAGGGCTGCCGCTTTTTGCTTAGCTGCTTGCGCCGCTATATTGTTTTAATCCCCTCTTCCACACTAGTGAAGCAACAAAAAAACTTGCGATGCTAATGACGATGAACATCATGATACGGCTTATGCTCAACTCTCCGCGCAGGGCCTGGAGAGGAACTGTCGTTGCAACTGCAACCGGAATGACAAAGGTCACAAGGATACGTAACCATACAGGATACACTGTCACGGGATAACGACCCGCGTCGAGCAGAGCCTGCAGAATGATTACATTGTTGTCGAATTTGGTGAACCAAAATGTCAGCGCGATCAGCACGATCCACAGGCTGTAAATGACGATCGCTCCCGAAACGGTCAGCAGGACAAAGGTCAGGATGTTGAGCGGAGTGGTAATGTCGCCAGACATGTTAATTCCGACCATGATCAGGACAATGGCGAGGACCAGGTCCCAAATCCGCCAGATGGTGATGCGTGAAAATGTGACGAGGAACATGCTGTTGATGGGTTGCAGGAGGGTATAGTCCATTGATCCGTCACGGATGCTCTGGTTGAATTTTTCGGTATTGGGCCAGATCAGGGCGATCATCATTGTATTGACGAGACGGAACACACCCAGCAGGGCGATCAATTCGCCGAAGCCCCAGCCGCCGATGGTTTCAGTGTTGTTGAAGATGATGCTCAGGCTGAGCAGTTCCCAGCCAAGCCACATGATGTTGAGCAGGATGTTGACGACGGTATCCGCGCGATACGCCAGCGCCAACTGGACATTGACTTTGAAGAATGCGGAGAGTAATTTCAATGTGCGCATATTTACGCTCCCACTGCGGAAAAGCGTTTCACGCCGTTGCGCCATACCCAGTTAAATATGGTGATGGAAACAACCAGCCAACTGACTCCCATCACATAGCCCTGCACGATTTGCGCGCTGGAGAGCTTTCCCAAAATCAATTGGATGGGATAGTAAATAAGCAGTTGGAACGGCAGAAACTGGGCAATGTCCTGAATGAGTTTTGGCATGAGGCTGAGCGGCACGAATTGACCTGAGAATAACAGGATGAGCGCGTAATAGAATTCATGAATCGAATACACCCGTGTCGTCCAGAATGCGAGGGCGGTAATGGCTGCTGAAAGCAGGAAGCCAATAAAAAATCCCATAATCATGGCGGGGATGGCAAGTAAAATGCCAATGGGTGCTACATTACTGAAATCTGGCTTGTATAGGAAAAACAGAATAATCCAAATAGGGACGAGCCCCATGATGGTCAAGGCTTTGAATGCGATGTTGTTGACGAGTGCATTGGTCAGCATGGGATGGATAGGGCGTATCAGTTCGCCAGAAAGAGTCCCATCCTGGATTTTGTATGCAAAGGTGTGAATGACGATGTTGCTTGTGACCTGGTCAACGATTAAGAGAGTCATATAGTAGGTCACGAAATCGTTGGCAGTGAATCCACTCACGTCGCCTTTGCTGTTGGCAATGCTTGTCCACACAGCCAGATAGATGATGGGGGAGACCAGCCAGTACAGCAGGTACATGATCAAGTTGGCGCGGTATTGCCATTGCTCCGCCCAGTTGACCTGCCAGAGTCGTTGGAAGATTTTGAACATAGGAACTCCTCTAAATGTCGCTGCGAGTGGCGCCTCAGCGCCACGAAGCAGTCTCCCATGAAACGGTTGATTCTTACCGTTGGATTTCCCGTTTAGGTGGGGATTGCTTCGGGCTGGGTTTCGACGTTTACGTCTCAACCATCAGCCCTCGCAATGACATACTCTCACTGCAGCAACGTGATCGCTCTCATGAATCTCGACAAGTGGAAGAAGCTGCCCGGCGACGTTCAGAAAGCGATCCTCGACACCACGGCGAAATTCGAACCCGACATGGTCAAGTACTTCCAGGAGGAAGAGCAGAAGGAATGGAAGGAACTCGACAAAGTGGTGACGCGGGTCAAATTCTCCGCGCCCGAAAACAAGAAGTACCTGGACACCGCCTACGAAGTTGAATGGGCGGCGATCGCCAAGCGCGTGTCCCCCGAGACGCTGGCGCGGGTGCGCAAGCTGAGCGGCAATTGATCCGACACCGCCCGAGGCGGCTGCTGCGCTGGCTGACCGCCTGCGAAAACGCGCTCGCCGCCCTCGGCACGGGAATCCTCGTATTCATAACCCTGGCGGTTTGCGCCGAAGTGCTGCTGCGCTACGGCTTCAACAGCCCCATCGCCTGGGTGGTCGAAATCAGCGAATACGCACTGCTCTGGATGACCTTCCTGGGCTCTTCCTGGGTCCTGCGTAATGGCGGGCACGTTCGGGTGGACATCTTGCTGCAATTTCTACCGCACTCCGCCTTACGTTTTTGCG
>DATDRD010000357.1:0-2602 GCA_035291925.1 Anaerolineales bacterium | reverse complement strand
GTCCGCGAGCAGTTCATTGAGTGCTTTCTTCTATCCATTTGTATAGACTTTGCGATTCCGTGGATCAAGCCGGTGGCATCAGCAGGCGGATCGAGTTTGCGCTTTTCATATTTCCTACTTTTTGTTCACTCCGTAAGCCCGCGCCACTGGCAGGACGAGCAGGAGACCAATCCCCTGGTCGTCCAGGTCACCGATCGCACTTTTCGTCGCGGCAAGGACCGCCTCTACTTCTGCTTCGTCCTTGACTGTCGTAAAGATGGTGCGGTTCATATTCTCAGGAACCTCGTAGAAATCGCTCAAAGATGGTATCAAAGGCATATCGTCGCGCCATCCGGCCAATTGACGGATGCGTCCCAGCCCGGTGCTGAACAGGACAGTTGCACCTTGAACGCCTTTCTCCTCCCAGGCTATGAGCAGATCCTCAAGCCGATCTGGATCGTTTAGAACGAGCAGGATCAGGTACATCAGGTTGCCTCCTCATTTTGCGGATCAGCCGGAGCTGCGACCTGTTCGGCTTCGGGCGCCGTTCTCTGCGCCTTCTGTTTTTCCTCTGCGAACAGGACTCGCAGGATGGGTGGTGTCACAAGCGTGGTAACCAACACCATGCCGACGATCGCTGAAAATTCATCCGAACTAACCAGGCCCTCATGAATGCCCACATTGGCTACAATCAAGCCAACTTCGCCACGCGAGACCATACCCGCGCCCAGTTGGACCGACTCGCGCAGGCTCAGTCCGCCCAGCCTTGCGCCAATCCCCGCACCCAGCCATTTACCGATAATAGCAGTCAAGATAATGGCCAGTGTGAACCAGAGCAACTCGATCTGTAGCGAACGGGCGTTGACTGAAAGCCCAATGTTGATGAAAAAGACCGGCACGAACAGGCCATACGCCAGGGCATGGACACCGTGTTCCACGCGTTCTCTCTCTCCACTTCGGGCCATCATCAGACCGGCGATGAACGCACCTGTAATGGCTGCCATACCGCCTAATAGTTCCGCGACCAGGCCATAAGCAAGCATCACCACCAGCGCCAGGGTCAATACGCCCTGACTGATTGGCAGATGCGCAATTCGGCGCATCAACCACGGCAATACCCATAGCCCAAAAGCCACCGAGAGAGCCAGGAAAGCAATCATCCTCATTAGGATCCACAGCACTCCGCCTATACTCCCTGTGCCTGCTTCTATAGCCAGGAAGATGGACAGGGACAGAATGACCAAAATATCGTCGAAGACCGCCGCTCCCAAAAGGCTCAGGCCAACGCGGCTACGCAGCACCTTGAGTTCCATCAGGGTCTGCGCGGAGATGCTCACGCTGGTGGCGCCTAGAGTGAGGCCGAGAAATATCGCCGTCGCGTTGTTCATGCCATAGAGCCTGCCCGCGCCCCAGCCCAGCACAGTAGGCATGAGTACTCCCAGGAAGCCGCCGTATGCAGCCACGCGGGTGTTACGGGTCAGTTCGTTCAGGTGTAACTCCAGACCAGCGATGAACATCAGGAGGAGGACACCCAATTCGCCAAGTTCCGCGATCGTATCAGCCAGGGCGTGATCTATGAAGGGCAGGTTCAGCACATCGATGACGGACGGCCCCAGAAGAATGCCAACCAAAAGTTCTCCCAGCACAGATGGCTGGCCCAGGCGTATACTCAGATAGCCCGCCAGTTTTGCGGAGAGCAGGATAATGGAGAGGAGAAGAGCAAGTTGCAGGAATGTGGTCATCGCAGGCAACAATCTAAAGTATAACCGCTTCCATAGCACCGGCAATCATTATTGATTCTTACCGAGTCTAGTACGTTTTATATAAGACTATGTACAGCACACTGGCAATCGCACAAGTTGCCAGCATCACGGGAAGGCCGCGCCGATTCCATAGACTTGAGGTAATGGGCGTGCGTGTCTTTTCGGATAGAGTTGCGACAATGATATTGGCAGTCGAACCGATGATCGTTCCATTGCCTCCAAAACCCGCGCCGAATGCGAGCGCCCACCACAGGGGTGTGATGTCCATGCCTGCCTCACCAAGCCCTTGAATGACGGGTATCAATGCAATCGTGATTGGGACATTATCCACGACCGCGGAAAGACCAGCGACGATCCAGATCAAGCTGACGCCAAACCATATCGGCGGGATGCGGGAGAGACCCTCCAGAAGACCGACGATGGCTTCCAATACACCAGCTGCCTCCAACCCGCCAACCATCACAAAAAGGGCCGAAAAGAAAATGAGTACGCTCCACTCTACTTTTCTGAATGTTTCCTGGATATCCGGTTGCACCCAGAGCAACGCGACAGCCGCCGCACTTACTGCGATAAATGAGGGACTGATATACAGGATATGATGGACAAAGAATAACAGGATGGCTGCGCCCAGGACGATCAAAACCCGACGGGCAGTTTTGGGATCATCGAGGGACTCGGCTGGATTCAAGCTCATCACAGCTTCGGCGTTGTGCGGGCGTTTCGACAATTCATCGCGAAACAGAAAACGTAGCAACACCAACGTGGCTACCCATGCCACCGCCACAATCGGAAGGGCATAGATAAGAAAGTCATTGAATGAAAAGCCGGCTGCCGAGCCAATTAACACGTTGGGTGGATCA
>DATDRD010000356.1:0-2273 GCA_035291925.1 Anaerolineales bacterium | reverse complement strand
CTTATTGAAATCCGCCACATCCTTCATCAGCGGCGCGCCGATCAGTTTGCCGTCCAGGGAATAGGTCCACGCATGATACGGACACTGGATGGTTTTGCTGAATTTCCCTTCTGCTTCCTCGCACATATGCGTGCCGCGGTGTCGGCAGACGTTGTAGAAAGCGCGAATTTCCCTGTTCTGATCTCTCAAGATAATAATGCTTTCAGCATAAGCATCGAGAACGAAGTAATCACCCGCGCTCGAAATACGACTGACATGTCCGGCACAAAACCAGCTTCGAGTAAAAATTTGCTCGATTTCTCTGGCAAAGATCTCAAGTGAAAGATAAGATTCGCCGCTGAGGGTTTTGGACCCTGTAAGAAAAGTTTGTTCGGGTTTGAAAAAAGTGACCATGGGTTCCTCCTTTGGCAATTGAATAAAAAGACCGCAGGCTCCTTCAAGGGATGCCTACGGCCATAAGCTCGGTCACGGTATTTCCGCGCCGAGTGATCAGCCATCACGATCTACCAAAACTTCTGGGAAAGCGCTGCGCTGAACCAAAGCGAAAAGAAATGAATTCATAGCTGCAATTTTACCTCTGTCGCCAGTTTTTTCAAAACCACTTGCGCCAGTTTCAGGCCGCGAGCCCGTCGGGATGACAACGTGAACAAGGGAATTTTCCAGCAATGATTTGGAAAATCTGATATATTAGCTCCACTTATAGTTATGAATAATCACCGTTGTTCCAATTGCCATACGGAAAATCGCCCCGAGGCCAGATTCTGCAAACGATGCGGATTCTGGCTTTTGCCTAATTGTCCCTTTTGTAACGCGACGCTCCCGGAGACAGCCCTCTTTTGTGATCACTGTGGACGACAGCTCAACGCCCAGGTTGGAAGTACGCCTAAAGCTCCAGACCCTCGGCCTGCCTCCCCCCTCGTGCCGTCCCACTCACATCAAGCGGCGCCAACTCCAATTACTGCCCTGCCAGATGTGTCGAAGGGGTCTGCGCCACAATCGCCCTCTGTCCAATCCGAACTCCGTCAATACATCCCGCAGGAACTAATGAAGAAACTGGAAGCCGCACGAGACATGGGTGGCATGGTGGGTGAGCGGCGCGTGGTGACGATGTTATTTTGCGATCTGAAAGGTTCGACCGCGGCCGCCGAAGGACTTGATCCCGAAGATTGGACTGAGATCATGAACGGCGCGTTCGCACAGATGATCAAGCCCGTGTATCAATATGAAGGAATAATTACAAGATTGATGGGCGACGCACTCCTGGCTTTCTTCGGCGCGCCGATCGCACATGAAGATGACCCGCGGCGCGCCATCCTGGCGGGGTTGGATATTGTCGAGGCGATCAAACCCTATCGTGAACAGATCAGGGAAAGATACGGCATTGATTTCGATGTGCGCGTGGGAATCAATACAGGTCTGGTCGTGGTTGGTGCGGTCGGCTCGGATTTGCGGATGGAATATTCCGCTTTGGGTGACGCGATCAATCTGGCCGCGCGCATGGAACAGACTGCGGAACCAGGCACGGTGCAGGTTGCACATGATACTTATAAACTGGTAAAAAATCTTTTCGAATTTAGAGCGCTGGGCAGCATTGAGATCAAAGGGAAAAGCGAGCCTGTGCTGGCTTATCAGGCATTGGGGCGAAGATTCGAGTCTGGTCGCATGCGCGGCATCGAAGGCTTGCACGCTGCAATGGTTGGCCGGCAGGCGGAGCTGCTTGCCTTAAGTGAGGTGATGGCCAATCTCAAACAAGGGCTGGGACGCATCATCTTCGTGCTCGGCGAAGCGGGGCTGGGAAAGACCCGCCTGATCAGCGAGACCCATGAGGTGTTCAAAACTCTCGGCCACACACAGGCTGTCTGGGTCGAAACGATCAGTCTCTCCTACGAGACGAATCAAGCCTATGGATTATTCCAGCGCCTCATGCGCCGCATCGGCGGGATTGAATATAACGATTCGCCGCTGACCCTGCATGAGAAGTTAAGCGCGCTGGTTGAAAACATGGATGAAGCGCAGCGTCCGCGTGCCCTGCATGTCTTCGAAGCATTGTTTGGATTGGAGACCGAGAACAATGGCGTACCGATGGACGATGAAACATTCAAAGGTGAACTGTTTGAAGCGATGTACCTTTGGTGGAAGGCATGCTTCTCTCTCCAGCCCGCTGTATTGGTCTTTGACGATATGCACTGGTGCGATGCGGCTTCTGTTGGACTGCTGCGCCAGCTCCTGCCTTTGACGGGAGAGATCCCACTGGTTTTGTTGTGCGCCATGCG
>DATDRD010000355.1:0-4399 GCA_035291925.1 Anaerolineales bacterium | reverse complement strand
GATCCCCTGGCGACCAGTCTTGCGTTCATCACTTTTATTGACGAACCAGGCTGTTCAGAAGCCTCGCATGGACGCGTCTTTGTGCAGGAAAAACACGGTTATGCCGGGCCTGCAGAAATCCCCTGGCCGGAGTATTAAATGACATCTACAATCAAATCAGCCAATATCCATTCCTGGATCGCAACCATTGCATATTACCTGTCCTTTATTATTCTTGGGGCAAGTACCGCCGCATCGGGGCCCAGCCTGCCAAAGCTTGCGGAGCATACTTCCAGCGGACTGGACCGGATCAGCCTGATCTTTGTCTTTGGTTCTCTCGGCTATTTGATCGGTTCGTATTTCGGCGGGCGAGCTTATGACCGCATCCCAGGTCATAAGTTGATGGCTGTCGCCCTGGTTGCCCTGGCTCTCGTATCTGTATTGATCCCAATTGCACCGGCGCTATGGCTGCTTTTAGTAGCCATGTTCTTCAGTGGGCTTGCAGGCGGGATCATTGATGTGGGATGCAACACCCTGCTGTTATGGACGCATGGCAAAACCGCAGGTCCGTTCATGAACGGTTTGCACTTCTTCTTTGGAGTTGGCTCCTTCATCGCGCCATTATTGCTCGCACGAGTGCTCTTACAGACTGGCGATATCCTGTGGTTGTTCTGGACAATGGCGATTGCCTGTTTGCCCCTGGCAATCTGGTACTGGTTTTTATCAGAACCATCGACTCATACACAGGCACAGGAGAGAAACAATATGTCTTTCCCTGTGCTTCCTGTTCTCTTGATGGTGATTCTGTTCGTGTTATACGTGGGCCTTGAATTGGGCTTTGCCAACTGGATCTACACCTACGCTTTAACGCTCAATCTCGGGACCACCATCACCGCTGCCTATCTGACCGCAGGCTTCTGGGGATCTTTCACCTTCGGCAGATTGCTCGGCGTTTGGGTTTCCACACGCGCTCGTTCACAAATAATTCTTATTGCAGATCTGATCGGCTGTGCCATTAGTACGATCATTATCATGCTCTGGAAAGACTCGAGTCTTGCTCTCTGGGTTGGCAGCATCGGCCTGGGCTTATCCATGGCATCCATCTTCCCAACCTTCCTCATGTTGGCGGGCGAACGCATGCAGGTGACCGGCGCCATGACAGGCTGGTTCCTGGTCGGCTCCGGGGCGGGGAGCATGCTCCTGCCCTGGTTGATCGGTCAAATATTTGTGCTTACCGGCCCACAAGCGATGACCACGGTGCTACTTGTCGACATTGCCGGGATCATGCTGGTCCTGCTCTTATTTGCCAGCCAGCGAGTGATCGCTCCATTAGAATCTGCACTAAAAGCAGACTAGTTTTCACCGACAAAAATCCGCCCCAAAGGCGGGTTTTTTATTGAAATCTTCAAACTCACCTTTATGATTATGAAAATCACTATTGACAATCTAAAACTAATATTGTAATATTGAATAATCAATCGACTATTCTGTAAAATTATTCAATCAAGACTTGTTTTTCTTGAAACCTGCTTTAAGAGGAGTGTCCGATGACCGATTTTGCTATCGAAGCCAGGCAACTGGTCAAAATGTTCCCCGCCCGGCCTGGCACAGGCGATAAAAAGGCGAACGGTGAATCTGCTACCACTCCCAGGCGAAGACGCTGGCCCTTCGCCAGGAAAGAGCCAAAAGCCATGTTCACCGCGGTCAATGGTGTTGACCTGCAAATCGAGCGCGGTGAGATCTTTGGTCTGCTGGGTCCGAACGGCGCGGGTAAATCCACGACAATTCGGATGCTTTGCACATTGCTCGAACCCACAAGCGGCACTGCACACGTCAACGGCTTTGATATCGTCAGGCAAGCCAACGACGTGCGCCGCAGTCTGGGTACCCTCCTGGCGGGCGAACGAAGCATTTACTGGAAACTGACCGGCCGCGAGAATCTCGAATATTTCGCGGCCTTGTATCACATTCCACAGGCTGTTGCAAAGCAGCGCGTGGATGAACTCATCGAGCGCATGGAACTCAAGGACCGCGCCAACGAACTCGTTGAGAAATATTCAACGGGAATGCGTCAGCGAATCGCAATTGCCAAAGCATTGCTGGCGCGCCCACCTATCCTTCTTCTGGATGAACCCACGCTCGGGCTGGACCCTCAAGCTGCTCGCAACTTAAGAGAGCTTATCGCGCAGCTCAAGCAAGAGGGACATACCATTCTGCTGACGACCCACTATATGGAAGAAGCAGACCAGCTCTCAGACCGAATCGGAATTATTGACACCGGCAAAGTCATCGCCCTCGACACACCTGAGGGCCTCAAACGCCGCATCGACCAGAAGGAAATCATCCGTTTGGAACTCACCGGCTGGCATGATGAGATCGCGGGCAAACTCAAAAGCATAGCAGGCATCGAGAACATTACTACACACCAACAAGGCGAAGCGGATTTGTGGGAAGTGAACATGCAGGCACAGAACAGCCGCGCCGCCCTGCCCCGCATCGTGGAACACATCAGTGGAAATGGCACACGCTTGGTCAATATGAACATCGTCAAGCCATCGCTGGAAGATGTGTTCATTCACCTTACGGGCAAGGCATTGCGCGATTAAACGGAGGCAGGCATGGAATCCAAAATCGGCGTTAAATCTTTGGCAGTGCCAGGCTTCTCAGCGGATGTCCAGGCTTTGTGGGCAGTCGTCCGCCGAGAGTGGACGATCTTCATCCGCTACCCATCATGGATCATTGCATTGTTTATCTGGCCCGTCATCTTCCCAATGGGATACATCCTGACGGCGCGCGCACTTTCAGGCATGGATGGCAGTGGGCTTACGACGTTCCAAAACACAACTGGCTTGACTGAATATGTGGGCTATATCGCGGTCGGTACGATGATCTGGATGTGGCAAAACATTGTGTTGTGGGCTGTTGGGTATTCGCTTCGCAATGAACAAATGCGTGGGACGCTGGAATCAAACTGGCTTTCACCGACATGGCGATTTGCATACCTGCTTGGAAGCAGTATTCCGCAACTGGCTTCGATGTTCATGTTGATGCTTGTCTCAGGTCTGGAATACGCGTTTTTATTCAGGGTAAATTTCAGCGGGAGTTTGTGGCTGACGTTGCTTGTGATTCTCGCCGCCACCCCATCTGTGTATGGACTTGGTTTTGCATTTGCAAGTGTGGTTATCACACTCAAGGAAGCGAATGCATTTGTGTTCCTGGTTCGAGGCATTGTGATGGTCTTTTGCGGGATCACGTATCCGCTGGCAATACTGCCAGACTGGATGCAGTCCGTCTCTCAATGGTTGCCGCAAACATATATCATTCATGCGGTGCGGACAGCTGCTCTTTCAACAGAAGGATTCAGCGGAATAGCCTTTGACCTGAAAATGTTGGTGATCTTTGGAATCATCTGGCTGGCGTTTGGATATTTGCTCTTCAACATGATGGAACGCCGCGCCCGCCAAACTGGCGCGATAGGGCAGTATTAATATGCAACCACAAACCCTCTCCCAACCTGCCTTGTTATCACACCTGCGCGCGCTGTATGCGCTCATTCGCAAGGATTGGAAGCAGTATTGGCGTTACCCCTTGAACGCGGTCTCGTCTGTCTTTCAACCGTTGATCTGGATCGCGCCGGTTTACTTCATGGGGCAGGCCTTCAGTGTCAACGGAAAAGCGCTGGGTTTCTCGCAATACAGCGGGACCACAGACTTCATGTCCTTTATCCTTCTCGGAACTGTGCTGGAGAGCTTCATCAACGCGGTATTCTGGGGAATGGGATACGCCCTCAAAAACGACATGGACTCGGGCGTCATGGAATCAAACTGGCTGACACCGATTCCGCGCTTGTTAATTCTCGTTGGGCACTCAGTGACGAATCTAATTGTCACAGCAATTACTTCAGTGGGAATGTTGTTGATCGGTGGATTGATCTTCGGCTTCAATACTTCGGGCAATGTATGGAAGGCCTTCCTGCCAATCATTCCAATGATGCTTGGATTATACGGCTTTGGCTTTGCGTTCGCGGCAGTTGTGATGTTGATGCGTGAAGCGAACACGCTTGTGGATGTTAGCAGTTTCCTGGTGCAGATCTTTTCAGGCTCGAACTTCCCGGTCAATGCTCTTCCGCGTTTCCTCCTGCCCGTCGCTTTGGCGTTGCCTCTCACTTATGGACTCGATGCAGTCCGCGCTCACTTGATCGGCACAAAAACGATCCTTCCATTGCAATGGGAAATGATCCTGCTCGTCGTCTTCATGTTCGTCATGCTTTGGATCGGAACGGCCGCGTTCAAGTCACTTGAACGCAGAGTCCGCACGTTAGGAACGCTGGGCCAGCACTAGGATTATGTGTCACCCTGAGCCCTTCGACACGGCTTCGCCAGTCAGGATAAACTCCGCGAAGGGTCTCCCGGTAATTTGA
>DATDRD010000354.1:0-2371 GCA_035291925.1 Anaerolineales bacterium | reverse complement strand
CACGCAACTGCAGGGTGCTGTTCGCCCCAAATAATCAGAGATGCTTTCGGAACAATCCACGCTGAATTTAAAGGAACTGGGGCGAACGCACCATCAAAAGAGATTCCCTTGAATGTGGTGCGTTCGTCCAATTGAGTTCCGAGGTTGGATAATATGCTCCCGGGATTGAGTGCCTCACCTGGTCGAACGTACCCTGCCATTGCCAGGGAGGTTCAGCGGCTGCCAACAGATCACTCGTCAACAATTTCCAGCCCTCCCCCATATTAGAGCAGGGGCGCGCAATGCGCGCCCCTGCTCAGGTGTTATACCTGCCGAGCGGGATCTTAATCAGCAGGTTTTTTTCAATTCAGTCAGCATGGGCTCATCCTTTTCCAGGTTGCGCCAGCGTACAAATCGGTTGAGGAAGTAAAGGTGATGCTCCTCAATGTGCATAGCATCGTTGTTTCAATAATACCCTCATGGACGGAAAAATTGCTAATTGACAAATTGAAAATTATAGGGATAATAATGATAGGGTTAGTCAATTATATCCAACGGATTCATTATCAAACTACATCCGGGCAGCGTCCGCGACGTATTGTTTTAAGGGTGGAATACCGGTTTACTGGATTGAACCACCAATCCATACAAAATTTCGATGAATACAACTTAAGCGTTCTTTTATAACGCGGGCAAATGTCTCAAGAGCTAAATGTTGCTTTTGGGCATTGCCGAATGTACCAGGGAAGCCCTGATCCAGAGTGTTATCGGTCGCTTTCTCATCTGCACGAAAATAGATGGGAATAACTCTGGGGAGCTACTAGCGAAACCGGCCCATTCATCGGGCCGGTTTTTTTATTGGGCTGATGGCGGCTCAAATTGCATAAGAAGGGAGGAAATTAATAAACGCAGAGAGTAGTCCCATGCACTTCTTCATCCAAGGGGATCATCTGTATAGCAACCATCATTCATCCTAAATCCCTTTTGATTTTCCACTTACTGTATGACAGGAGAAAATCGAATGCGAACAAAAAATTTACGACTGATCGGGATAGCGGTATTTCTTGGCTTGAGTCTGATGTTAGGACTGGTCTCGAATGTTTTCGCTGTCCACGATCTTGGTTTGTTTGAACTTGACCGCAATCCCCAGGATCCAGGGGGAGCTGCTGCGCCCGATGATTGGGAAACCCTCTACGGAAGCGGCGGTTTTGCTGATACATTTACTGGCATCCTGCCGGATATCGGCGCGGACGGCGGCACCCAATTCCACGGCGGCGGTTCCAAGGACGACCTGGATATCACATCCTGGTTGTGGAACCCCGGCGAGCCGCTCGACAAGGACGACATCACCAACGCTTATGCAGCCGCATACACCAGTACGATGGATACCGGTGATACCAATGTCGGAGATACCATCATCTACTTTGGCATGGATCGCTTCTCGGCCAATGGATCTGCCCAGGTCGGTTTCTGGTTCCTGCAGGATCCCTCCTTCGGACTATCCAATGTGGCTTCCCAGGGCGGTTTCAAATTCAACGGTGTGCACTTCGACAACGACGTCCTGGTGCAAAGCAACTTCACCAATGGCGGCATTATCGAGAACATCAATGTCTATAAATGGCTCAATGGGGGATTAGTTCCAGTGCTGACTGTGGCGGATTGTATTGGCCCTCCAGGATCTGGCCCGGATGATGTGGCCTGCGCCACCGTCAACCGCGAGACGGTTGCTTCACCCTGGGACTACACTCCCAAGGCCAATGAAGGCAGCCCGGGCACCTTCCCCATCGCCGCTTTTTTTGAAGGCGGCATCAACATCAGCCGTTTGATCCCGGATGCTGGCTGCTTCACCGGTTTCATGGCGGAGACACGTTCCTCCACACCCTTTGACTCGCGTTTGAAAGATTTTGTACTGGGTGAATTCGATTTGTGCAGCGTGGAGGTTGTAAAGACCGGCGATACGCTTTCTAAAATCGGCGACCCGGCAGATTATACAGTGACCATCACCAACACCGGCGCCATCCCCCTGTACAAGGATGACATCAGCGACTCACTCCTCGGCAGCATCACGGTAGATGGCGTCGACCAGGTCAATTCGAATGTGGTTTCCATTACCTGCGGCGCCAGCCTGGCAGCCGGAGCCAGCTGTACCATCACACTCCAACGCACGGTTCTGGCTGGCGATCCCGATCCGCTGCCCAACACAGTAAGCATCACATACCGAGGTAAAGCGAACCTTAGCGGAATTGCGGTGGCAGATACCGACGATCACACCGTCAACCTGTTCCAACCTGCGATCGCAGTCGACAAAACCGGCGACACGCTCTCGAAGGTCGGAGACACAGTTGACTACGTGATCACGCTGTCCAACAACAGTTCTGCCGACACCCCGGCT
>DATDRD010000353.1:0-1629 GCA_035291925.1 Anaerolineales bacterium | reverse complement strand
CTGGCGCGCCTGTCTCAGTTGACCGAATAAATCCTTGGATTCTTTCGCGGCTTCACTCTTGTACATGCGCACACGGGAGGAAGACTCATCGATCAAGTCAATGGCTTTATCGGGGAGGAATCGCTCTGTCACATAGCGGGACGACAAATGCGCGGCGGCTTCAAGTGCCTCATCCGAAATGACGAGATGGTGGTGCTCCTCGTAAGCCGAACGGATGCCCTTGAGAATTTCAATTGTCTCTTCTTCAGAGGGTTCATCCACCGTGATTGGCTGGAAGCGACGTTCGAGCGCGGCATCCGACTCGATGTGCTTTCGATATTCATCCATTGTGGTAGCGCCGATCACCTGTAGTTCACCGCGTGATAACGCGGGCTTGAGAATATTTGCCGCGTCCACCGAGGAGCCTGCAGCTCCCGCGCCGACCAGCATATGGACTTCGTCAATGAATAGAATTGCGCCTGATTGCTTTAACTCATCGATCACGCGTTTGAGTCTCTCTTCAAACTGACCGCGATACATCGTGCCTGCAACCAGTGAACCAACGTCGAGTTGCAATAATCGTTTGTTCATCAGTGGCGCCGGTACATCGCCATCCACAATACGCTGGGCAAGCCCTTCAACGATGGCAGTTTTCCCAACGCCGGGTTCGCCGATCAATGCGGGGTTGTTTTTCGTGCGGCGCGCCAGGATCTGGATTACGCGCTCGATCTCCATCTGGCGGCCAATGACCGGATCGAGCTTTTTCTCTTCGGCTTTTGAAGTTAAATCGGTAGCCAGTTGATCGACCAGCGGTGTTTTCGGATTGGGCGCTGAACCACGTGCAGCGCTCCCGCCAGCCGGCGACGGGGAGGCGGAAGCGGACTCGTTCAATACGCGGCGCGTCTGCCTGCGGATCTGTTCCACTGTTACGCCGAGCCTGCGAAGCACTTCCATCGCCGTGCTATCCACGCGCACGAGCCCGAGCAGGATGTGTTCCGTGCCTATATAATGATGACCAAGCCGGCGAGCTTCCTCCACTGCATATTCCAGCACCTGTTGAGTGTCTGAGGCAAGTTCGACGCGATTGGGGTCGAAACTCGCTGAACCGGTCGTCACGCGGCGGATGACTTCACGCACACGATCAGACATCATGCCGAGTTCCCTCAGGACACGGCCCGCTACACCCCCTTCCTCATCCATTAAACCAAGTAAAAGATGTTCAGTCCCAATATTGTTATTGCGAGCACGCTCAGCTTCCTGATGCGCAATGCTCAAGACCCGTCTTGCTCGTTGTGTGAAACGCTCCATGCCAGCCATAGTTTTCTCCTGATATCTGGATGTATTCTACCAAAAACGGAGGAGAGTCCGCGTTGGAAAAAGATTAGAGTTTGTTTACAAGAAGGTTACAATAGTCCTAAAAATCACGGACGGAATCCATGAAATCTATTTGCGTCTTTTGCGGATCCTCAGACTCGGTTCACGCGGACTATCTATCTGCGGCGCGTTTATTGGGGCGGACTCTGGCTGAAAGGGGAATCCGTTTGATCTATGGCGGCGGAAAGACCGGCCTTATGGGCGCGGTGGCGGACGGTACGCTCGAAGCAGGTGGGGAAGTGGTGGGGATCATCATTCCATCCATGAATACACAGG
>DATDRD010000352.1:0-3898 GCA_035291925.1 Anaerolineales bacterium | reverse complement strand
GCCATTGCAAGCGCGGATCTGCCGGTAATCCGTGAAGTGCTGAATGAAAAGAATGCAGTCTTTTGTGAGCCCGGAAACGTAAACGAGTGGAAGTCCGTGATTGAATCTTTACTTGCAGACGAAAAACGCCGCACTGCTTTGGGCGCGCAGGCCAGGAAGGATGCGGAACGTTATGCCTGGACGGAACGAGCACGCCGCATTTTCGATGGGTTTGCATGAGATCAAAGTATTTATCATCGAAGGATTTGTTGCTTGTCCTACTCATCTCTCTTGGGTTGGGTGCACTGCTTGCTTTTGGTCAAACGGGTAACTGGCTGACCGGTTTTTTGAGTTTTAGCCTTCTTCTATTTCTTGGATTATTGTCCCTTGTATCGTCTGTTCGATGGGCTTCAGGCGGCAAGACACTGGCATGGATCGTTGGGCTGGCTTTCATCTTACGCTTGGCAGGCGGCGTTGCCACTTACGTAATGCTTCCCATCTATGGTTACGACGATGCCGATGACCGTGCAGGCTATGTTTTCACGGACGCGCATCGCCGCGATGATCAGGCATGGGAGTTGGCAGGATCAGAGCGCCCAATCATTGATGCATTTCGCAACAAATTCGCTTCCGATCAATATGGGGGGTTACTGGCATTAAGCGCATTTGTTTATAGATATTTATCGCCCGATGCACAGCGTCCGTTGATGTTGGTCCTGCTTTCCGCGCTTATCGCCGCGCTGGGGATTCCATTCCTGTGGTGGGCTGTGAATCAGGCATTTGGCGAAAAGGTTGCGTGGGCTTCCACATGGATATTTGCCCTGTATCCCGACAGTGTTTTGCTCGGCGGCGCTGCCATGCGCGAACCTTACTTGATGACGTTCAGCGCCTTTGCCCTGTGGGGGTTTGTTAATTCCGGAGTGCAGGAGCTTGCTCCTGCAAAATCACATGATACATATTCGAACGACAAGCCATCCGCCTCTAAGGTATCGTCCTTAATCTGGCTTGGCATCGGTTTACTTGGGATGCTGCTTGTCTCGCCTGTTGTTGCGCTGGTTACGCTCGTCATCTTTGCAGGATGGATTTTTTTTACAGGTGAGCGCGGCAATATTTCCTGGAAAACAGTCATCATATTAGGGATCATTTTTATTGCTGGACTATTTTTCCTTTCCTCTGCGCTCAATCGTTCGGGTGAATTCGATGCGACTTCCCCCTTGCACGTGATCAACGACTGGCTGCGGCTGGCTGTCAAATGGGATGCCTACCAATTGGAACGCGAATCCGGCTGGGTACAAAAAATATTTGAGGAAGGGCCAAAATGGATTCGTTTGCCTTTTATCACAATCTATGGTGTCTTCCAGCACGTGTTGCCTGCCGCACTGATCGCGCCAACAAAATTCATCTGGAAGGTGATCTATGTTGCGCGCTCGCTCGGCTGGTATATGTTGCTTCCAATGCTGATCCTCTCGTTCGCAGCCGCGGCAGGACAAGGGCGTAGTCCTGCGACCAATGGGAGTGTCGAAGGGTCGGGAAGGATGCGGAATCTGTGGATGTGGTTATCGCTTCTCGCGTGGATCTGGATCCTGCTTGCCGCGTTACGCGCTGGAGGCGACCAGTGGGATAATCCCCGTTATCGAACGATCCTGTTCCTGTGGCAATCCCTGATCGCAGGGTATGTCTGGGTATGGTGGCGTGAGACGCGCAATGTTTGGTTTACGCGTGTGATTGCATGTGAAGTCGTGTTTTTGCTGGTGTTCACCCAATGGTATGGCAGCCGTTATTTATACTGGGGTGGTCAATTGCCGTTTGCCGTGATGGTCTCATTGATACTGGGGCTGTGGATGATCATCCTGGGAATCGGCTGGTGGCAGGATCAAAAGCGCGCTTGACAGTTGTGAATGTCAGTTTATAATTCAGTCGCTGAATTTTGGAACAAGGAGAACGAATGCCCACTGCACTAATAACGGGAATCACCGGTCAGGACGGTTCATATCTTGCTGAATTACTGCTTTCAAAAGGATATCGTGTGGTTGGCGTTGCACGACGATCAAGCACTGTAACCTATGAGCGTATCGACCATCTCCTGGATGACATCACTGTTGTTCAAGGCGACCTGCAGGATCAGGGCTCTCTGCTGACTTTGCTTGAACAATACCAGCCAACTGAAGTGTATAATCTCGCCGCGCAATCTTTTGTTCCCACCTCATGGAATCAACCTGCGCTGACAGGTGATATCACGGCCCTGGGTGTCACACGTATGCTGGAATCCATCCGCTATGTGAATCCGAAGATCCGCTTTTATCAGGCTTCTTCGAGCGAAATGTTTGGAAAGGTTCTCGAAGTACCACAACATGAGGCCACACCTTTCTATCCGCGCAGTCCCTACGGGGTGGCAAAGGTCTACGGGCATTGGATCACGGTGAACTATCGCGAGTCTTTTGATATGTTTGCAGTTTCTGGAATCTTGTTTAACCATGAAAGCCCGCGCCGCGGGATGGAATTCGTTACCCGCAAGATTTCGGATGGCGTGGCACGCATCAAGCTTGGTCTTGCGAAGGAACTGCGTCTTGGCAACCTTGAATCACAGCGCGATTGGGGATTTGCGGGCGATTATGTGGAAGCCATGTGGCGCATGATGCAGTGGGATAAGCCTGATAATTTTGTGATCGGCATGGGGGAGACCCACTCTGTTCGCGAGTTCTGTCAGATCGCTTTTGGTCACGTTGGCCTGGACTATAACGACCATGTTGTTCAGGATGAAAAATTCTACCGGCCTGCCGAAGTCGATTTGTTAATCTCTGATCCAAGCAAGGCGCGTTCGATCCTGGGCTGGGAACCATCAGTCAGTTTCAGGGAACTTGTCATCATGATGGTCGATGCAGACCTTGAGCGGCTGAATCATAAGAAATAGACCATGTCCGATCTTTCCCTGATCATTCCCCTATACAATGAGGAGGCAAATCTGCCTCTCCTGTACGATTCCATCAAAAAGGCATTGGAACCCCTTCAACAAAATTGGGAGGTCATCTTTGTGGATGATGGAAGCCAGGATAAAAGCCTGGATGTTCTCAAGGCCCTTGTAAAAAAAGATCCCCGCCATGTACGTGCGGTTATCTTTCGCCGTAACTTTGGGCAGACTGCCGCAATCACTGCCGGGATTGACCATGCACAGGGCGATACTATCGTCTTGCTCGATGCCGATATGCAGAACGACCCTGCCGATATCCCGATGCTGCTGGCGAAACTTGACGAGGGATATGATCTCGTGAGCGGCTGGCGCAAGGATCGAAAAGATAACCGCCTCACCCGTACGATCCCATCCATTTTTGCCAATGGGTTGATTTCATGGGTGACCGGCGTTCATTTGCATGACTACGGATGCTCGCTCAAAGCCTATCGCAGGGATGCGCTGGAAGGGTTCCGCCTGTATGGTGAAATGCATCGCTTTATCCCTGTTTTTGCACATTCGGTTGGGGCACGCATTACGGAGATCCCTGTCAGACATCATCATCGTAAGTTTGGGGAGGCAAATTACGGCCTGGAAAGAACCCTAAAGGTTATCCTCGACTTGTTTACGGTCAAATTCCTGCTCAATTATTCCCATAAACCAATGCGTCTTTTTGGTGGCTTGGGAATGATCCTGATCACCATCAGTGTAGCCCTGCTCCTGTATCTGTTCATTCGCCGTGTATTTTTCCTGGTGTCTGTGCTTGGCTCCCCATTTTTTCAGATCGGTGTGATGTTCCTCATCCTGGGCTTTCAATCCATTCTCATGGGCCTTATCGCCGAATTGCTTGCACGTACCTATCACGAATCACAGGCCAAGCCCACCTATACCGTTCGCGAGATGATCAATATCAAGCGTGAGAATTGATGCGCATCCTGGTTTTGAACCATGAGTTTCCTCCGATTGGAGGGG
>DATDRD010000351.1:0-5002 GCA_035291925.1 Anaerolineales bacterium | reverse complement strand
ATATAAACCAATGTCCACCACTTGCGCGTCAAAAATGTCACGGATCTTGTCGCCGACCGCGTCGTAGATGCCTTGAATGTCAAGTTCAGCAGCGAGCGCGGCTTGCACGCTGTTGATGATGGCGAGCTCGGCAGCGCGGTCTTCGGTGATCTTGAGCAGGCGCTGGGTCTCGTCGAAGAGACGCGCGTTCTCGAGGGCGACGCTCATGCTGTTGGCGAGCGTTTGCAGCAGGCGCACATCCGAGTCACTGAAGGCGTGTTCGCGCTCCATATCAACGATTTCAATTAATCCACGTGCCTGGTCACCTGCTATCAGCGGCACCATCACTTGAGATTTTGGCATCTCTGTGCCAGGCAGGATGTAACTGCCATACTTCTCTGCCTCTTGAATAATGTTCTCGTTGACGACTATCATCTCGCGCGTACGGATGATGTATGAGGCAAAGCCTTTGTCGGAAAGGGGTTCGGATTCAATCGTGATCCGCTGTCCGTTTTCGTAGGCATATGGGAAGTGGATCGTATCTGTCTGCGGGTCATAGATGCGGATGCCCACATCCGCCTGATGGAAAATCTGTCGGATCTTATCGCCGACTGCGTCGTAGATGCCCTGAATGTTGAGTTCCGCGGCGAGGGCGGCTTGCACGCTGTTAATGATGGCAAGTTCCGCGGCGCGGTCCTCAGTCACTTTAAGCAGGCGCTGGGTCTCATCAAAGAGACGCGCGTTTTCGAGGGCGGTGCCCAACGACGCGGCGATGGTGGTCAGCAGACGGATTTCGGATTCGCCAAAGGCATTCTCACGCTCGTAGTTTTCCAGGCTGATATCGCCTAATACGCGATCACTGCTAATGATGGGGACGCTGATAAATGATTTGCTCTGGTCTGTGCCAGGAAGTACGGATGCATTCAGTTTTAACTGGTCTGCTATGGTATTGAAAACGACGGGCTGGCGCGTTTTGACTTCTGTCTCAAAAATCCCGCCCGGAAGCGGCGGTTGCGATGGAATGGTGAGTCGCTTACCGTGTTCGTAAAAGTAAAGATAGTGAATTAGATTAGCTTTTTCATCATGCCAGGTGATGGAAAGGTCGGGCGTGTTGAAGACTTCGCGCAGTTTGTCGCCGACCAAATCCACGATGGCTTGGAAATCCAACTCGGCGGCGAGTCCCTGCTGGATGGAGTTGATGATCTGCAACTCCGCGACGCGTTCCTGCTCGGCTTCAAAGAGGCGGGCGTTCTCCAGGGCAACACCCAAACTGCCTGCCAGTGTTTGCAAGAGGCGCACATCTGAATCAGTGTAAGCATTCTCGCGTTCCCAGTTCTGAAGGGCGAACCCGCCAATATATTCACCGTTGATGACGATCGGCACACCAAGCCAGGATTTTGGATTTGGCTCATCGCTCACTGCAACCATGCCAAGTTCCTCGGCGCGCTGGTCAAAATTCGTGTTGATCACCAGCGGTTGAAGGGTCCTGGCCACGTGCGAAACCAGTCCTTTCTCGCCGAGTGGAAATTCAACGTTCTCGATCCGCTTTCCGTTTTCAAAAATATACGGAACCTTGATCATGCCGCTGGCTTTATCCAGGAAACCAATGGCGACGTTTTCACCTGAAAAGATTTCAGTTAGCTTACCACCTACAGAATCAACGATGCCTTGAAAATCCAATTTGGAAGCAAGCGCAGTATGCACGCTATTAATGATGGCGAGTTCTTCTGTGCGCAGCCTTTCTGCTTCAAGGGCGCGGGCGCGCGTCAACGCGCTGGCGATGTGTTGAGCGACGAACTCCAGCATTTGTTCATCTTGATCTGTATAGCCAATCCCTTCGGTATAACTCTGTACGAAAATAGCGCCGAGTATTTTGCCATCCGCTTTAAGCGGCGCGCCCATCCCGTCTCCGGCTACCGTACCTACCAGTTCTATTTCCTTGTTTGCCTGCAATTCATAAAACTGATCAGGCCCGTGCTCCAGCATTTTGCCTGTGCGAATCACCCAACCGGTCATACCGTGAAAGTTGGTCAGAGGCTGGGTTGGAGGCGCTTCATCTTTTTCATCTACAAAGTACGGGAAACTCAACAATCCGCTTTTTTCATCGTAGGTGGCGATAAAGAAATTCCCTGCATACATTAACTCGCCGACAATCCGATGGACTTGCGCGTAAAACTCCTGCATATTGTGCGAGGCGCTTGCCGCATCTGCGATTTTGTATAACGCGGTCTGTATCTTATTGCTCTGACTTAATTCTTCGGTTCGTTCTTCGACCTTTTGCTCGAGTCCCTGCGCCCATTGGGCATTGTCCAACGCCACGGCAGCCTGGTTTGCCAGCATGCCGAGCATGTCGCGGTCGGTTTCGGTGAAAGCGCCGTAGAGCGAGTCCATGTCCACGTAGAGGTAGCCAAGGACCTGGTTCTGGGCGATGAGGGGGGCAACGATGCGTGAGACTTCCGAAGTCTTAAAGACTTCGGAAGTCTGTTGCGCAACCCGCGTGAGGCGGGCTTGGGTGAGATGTGACTCAATGGCACGCAGAACTTTCTGAGCGTCCTCTCCGCGCGGGAGGATGGAATCCGCTACTGCGCGTACCCCATCTTTTTCATGGATCAATAACACGCGCTCGCCGCCGCTTAACTCGGTGACTTCTTCGACGAGGAAGGTCTGGATGTCGGGAACGGTTTTCAGGGCGTTGAGGCGCAGACCCGTATCGGCCAGACGCTCGAAGGGTTCGCGCAAACTGGACTCGATGGCGAGATGGGCGAAGAGACGTTCTTTGGGCAGTCTGCGTTTCGCCCCATCCTTTACCCAGTATTGCAGAAGTTCGCGGTTTACAGCAATCTTGTTGAGATAATTGCGGCGAATCCCCTCGTCGCTCGTGTGGGCGATGCCTTCCAACATAAAGTCATAGGCTTTCTCCAATGCATTGCGCGCTTCGCTTGTTTGCCTGTTGGCTTGCAGGGCCTGGGCATGCCGCCACCAGATTTGCTGGGTTGGGTAGTCCTCAACTTTTGGGAAGCCTCGGTCACGATGTAGTCTTACGGCGCGGGTTGTAGCTTTCAGCGCCGCTGTCTTATTGCCTTGAGCCAGGTATGCCTGCCCCAGTAACGCATGATCGCCTATCTCTCTCGCTAACCCGGCTTGATGCGATATTTCGATTGCGCTCTTAAAATTTTCGACCGCAGATTTAGGATTGCCTTCTGCGAGCGCAATCTGTCCCAATATCTCCTGAATGCAGGCAAGGACATATTTGTCGCCAAGTGACGGGCGTAGTTCAGCCAACTCATTTAGATGTTTGCGGGCAAGGTCGGGAGCGTTCAACTCAATTTCTGCAAAGGCTGAATTGGTTAAAGGAAAAACAAAAACAGACGGGTGAATGTCAATACATTTTTTATAAAAACGCACGGCTCGCTGATACAACCCAAACTGAGAATAGGCGTAGCCAAGGTTATTGGTATTGCTGGCAAGAGCTATTACATAACCAGATGCTTCAAACGCTTGATAGGCTTCTTTGAGGTGTTTGACTGTAAGCGCCAGGTCAATTTCATTATTACTTAGTGTCTCTAAGGCGCGCCCTTTGCCTAAATTGTCCCCCGTTTGCCCGCAAAGCATCACTGCGGTTTGCGCGATATTGATGGACTCCTCCTTCCGCCCCAATCGAAAGCAGGAAAACGCGACAGTACTTAATGCGCGACCTACAAGGGATGGATTGTCAAGAGCTAAATACAAGTCCGCGGCTTGTTGAGCGGAATTGATCGCCTGTTCGTTCAAACTAAAAGCAAGCTGGGTTCTTCCCAACCAGAGCAGACTCTCGGCTTCAAGATGTTTCGCGCGGATCGTTCGAGCGATTTTGAGAGCAGAAGTAAGAGTCCTTATGGATGGTTCATATTCTTCTTGAACTCCCTGTATAGTTCCTTTGCGAATCAATGCCTGTGCTTTGAGCGCAGGTTTCTTTTCAGCGCTCGCAATTTTGACCATCGCGTTCGCGTCTTTGGCGGCGAGATCAAGTACCCCTTGCGCGATGTAGGACTCGGCGCGCAGGTCGAGCAAGTCCATTTGCATGTCAGGCTTTAAGCCTGACCTACTCAATGTCTCGGTGGCGAGGTCAACGGCTTTGGCGTGCTGACCTGTCCACGAGAGTTCGCGCATGCGGGCGATGGAATCCGCGGGATGAATTGCCATTGTAGATGAATTCTTTGTAACCTTCTTTTTCTCCGCACCAGTTGCTTTTTTCTTAACTGGCTTAATCGCCTTTTTTACGGACGATGACTTTTTTGCCATAGCCGCGCTCCTCAATCCTCTGTCTGATAAACGTAAGTGTACAGTTGGAAGTACCTTAAGTCAATCACTCTTCCACATTCGTCCTCAACTCGCGCAACAGATTCTGGTCAAGGCTCGTGCCGCGCGGCAGTTCGATCCTGCTCAATCTCTGCGCCATCGTCATATAAAACACCTGCCTCAGCCCATCGTATTGCTTCGCCAGTTGCCGCATGACCTTTGCAGGGATGATCAGGAATTCGCTTTCCTCCTCCGTAATGATATTGGCTGTGCGCGCCGCGCCGGTCAGCGCCGCGATCTCGCCGAAGAAGTCGCCCTCCTGCATAGTACTTGCGATCACATAATCATCATCCTTGATGTAGCCCGCCGCAACACTCCCCTTCAAAATGAAATAAGCCATGTCGCTGGTCTCGCCGCGATAGACGACGATCTTTCCGCCAGGCGCCTCTGCGACAAGAGTCTGCGCGGCAAGTTGATCGCGTTCTTTTGGACTCATCTCCGCCATCTCCCGCATGTAACTGATAAAGCGGTCAATCTCCGACCTTGTAGCAGTTCTGCCCGCCCCAAGCCGCGGCGCCGCCTCAGCCCCTCTCAAAAGGCTGATGGTGCGTTTCCATTCCGCGGCGGGTTGACCCAGCCCAGGCAGGATCAAAACCACCGCGCCCGCGAACAAGAGCCCGAACGAACTGATGATGAAAAGTGTACGCACATTCATTACATCCGCCAAACCCGCTAGAGCCATGCC
>DATDRD010000350.1:0-2042 GCA_035291925.1 Anaerolineales bacterium | reverse complement strand
TTTTATCTCCTTACGAAGCGCCTGCTTGATATTTTAGGCGGGATTACAGGCTTGCTGATCCTTGTTTTGGCCTTTCCATTCCTGGCGCTGGCTGTGCTCATTGATAGTGGTTTTCCGATCTTCTATTCCCAGAATCGCCTGGGACGTGGTGGATTAATATTCGGGATCCATAAATTCCGTACCATGTACGAAAATGAGGATTTGGATTTTGAATCTCACACGACAGTAGAAAATGACCCGCGCATCACGCGTGTGGGGAAATTCCTGCGAAGGACACGTCTTGATGAGCTTCCTCAGTTCTGGAATGTCTTGCGGGGTGAGATGAGCCTGGTGGGGCCGCGTGCGGAGCAGCCTGAGCTGGTGGCTGAATATCAAAAACAGATTCCTTTTTATCGTGCGCGTTTGCTTGTCAAACCGGGACTCACAGGCTGGGCGCAAATCAATTATGGATATGTGGCGAGTGTGACCGAAACTGCGGTCAAGCTTGAGTACGATCTTTATTACATAAAACATCGTACGCTCCCCATGGATTTCCAGATCATCTTGCGGACGATTGGCACTGTCTTCCGTCGCACAGGCCGGTAGGATGAGATACCTTGTTACCGGTGGCGCCGGGTTTATCGGGTCGCATATCGTGCGCGCATTGCTCGAGCAGGGTGCATCCGTGCGTGTGCTGGATAACTTCAGCACGGGGAAACGCGAAAACCTTGAAGAGTTGCGGCGGCAATTTAATCGGGATCAGTTCGAAGTCGTTGAAGGAGACTTGCGGGACGCCTCCGGCGTGGAAGAGGCTGTGAGCGGCATTGAGGTCATTTTCCACGAAGCAGCTTTTGTCTCCGTCCCGCAATCCATGGGCGAGCCTCAAACCTGTTTTGATGTGAATATCACAGGCACATCGTTGTTGTTTGATGCGGCGCGCAGAGCGGGCGTCAGACGCGCGGTGGTAGCTTCGAGCGCGGCAGTTTACGGGGAGTCTGGTGCGCTGCCTCTCATCGAAGAGACGCCGCTCCAGCCGCGTTCGCCGTATGCCTTATCCAAGCGGGTGGGCGAGATGTATGCGGAGCTATTCACCGGTGCATTTGGCTTTGAGGTCGTTGCGTTGCGGTATTTCAACGTGTATGGCCCGCGCCAGCGGCCCGACTCGATGTATGCCGCGGCAGTGCCGATCTTTGCGCGCCGATTGCTGGATAACAGGCCCGTGACGGTCTTTGGTGACGGCGGACAGACGCGTGACCTGATCAATGTCCATGACGTGGTGCGCGCAAATCTAATTGCATCGGAACATCCAAATGCGGCTGGAAAAGTTTTCAATGTTTGTACGGGCCTTGAAACCCGGCTGTTGGATCTGCTGGATGTCATGTACGAATTATTTCCCGGCGCGCCGGAACCCGAATTTGTTGCACCGCGCGCAGGAGATATCTATCGCTCGGTGGGTAGTCCGCGGAAAGCCGCGGATGTAATGGGTTTTCGCGCAGTAGTGTCCCTGGTTGAGGGTCTGAAGGAAACAATTGATTGGATGCGCGCATAGAACGAGGCTTGGGAAATCCGTCCGAAGTCTGAGTACCTAGAATGCCCATCGTTTCTCTCGTTGAATGGAATCGATTTTTACAGAAACATCCCAACGCTCATTTATTGCAAACGGGTGAGTGGGGCGAGTTGAAGGCCGGGTTCGGCTGGGAACCTGTCCGCATTGTGAATGGGGAAGAGGGCGTGCAGATTCTTTTTCGAAAGTTGCCTTTAGGTTTCACCATAGGCTATATTCCCAAACCAGTTATCAGTAATCAGTCTATCAGTGACCAGTTTTGGGAAGAAATTGATGAGATGTGCCGAAGACATCGCGCTATTTTCCTAAAGCTTGAACCCGACTCTTGGAACTTTGAATTCATCCCTTATCTTCCATCCTTCATCCTTTCCAAACATAACATCCAACCTCCCCGCACCATGATTATTGATCTAAGTGGCAACGAAGAAGAGATCCTCGCGCGCATGAAACAAAAAACTCGCTACAACATCCGCCTTGCCATGAAAAAAGGTGTGACCGT
>DATDRD010000349.1:0-2772 GCA_035291925.1 Anaerolineales bacterium | reverse complement strand
GAAAGATTTCATCTTCTTCGCAATTTGACACCTGGTTGGGGTTCGGTCTTTGCGGCGTCCATCCTGCTAACTTCCTTAACGGCTTTTGTGCTTTTTGTTTTTCGTTTCGCAAGGGGTTTTGCCTTTTTTGTTTCGGGTTTCGCCCTCTTCACAACAGGTTTACGCTGCCGGCTCGCAAGGTCTGCGCGCAAAAGTTCCAGTTGATAGGGCTTGTCCACATCCATGCAGGGTTCGGCCTGCGGCCAAATAATGGCGCGTCCCTGAATGCCAAGGCGGCCGGAGACTTTTGCAACCAGGTCTTCAAGCGTGATACTGCGCGTGGCTACCTGGAAGAACGTATCCAGCCCAATGATGCTCGCCTGCCTGAGCGGACTCTTACGCGTTCCGATCAATGATTCCCATGTATCGAGATGCTCAGTCGCCATGCGGACGTGTGACACGTGGATATCCGCACCACACAACTGGATATCCTTTAATTTGGTATAGGTGCGCCTGGAATCAGGGAAGCGGCTTTCCATCACTTCACGCGCGCAAACGCCGTAATACAAATCGTCCTTCGTCTGCATGCAGGTCTCGACCAGCCAATCCACCATCTCAGGCTTCAGCGCTGGAATATCAGACGAAGAGACCAATACGTATTTGTTCTTCTTATTCAACTCAAGCGACTTATTTACCCCCGCAACGATATTTGCAAGCATGCGCCCTTGATTTGAAATGAAGTGCACTGGCTTCTTGCATGTGACACCGCTCCTGGACGAGAGGCCGATGACGATCACATTATCAACGTTCTTTGCAGCGCCGAGAGCATCGAGCACCCATTGCACCATGGGCTTGCCGGCAATATCTATCAGGGCTTTGGCGTCACCGTTGGAAAACGAGTAAAGCGGGTCTTCGGGTTGCGGGATTCCGCCTGCTGTCACGATTGCATCCATAGATTCTCCTTGGAGGTATACAAGTAGACATGTAAACAAGTAGATAAGTTTGCACAGACTTGTTTACCTGTTTCCCTATCTACCTGTGTACTTCAATTCAATTCCTGTAATTGCGGCTCGAAGCCAAGTTTATCGAGCATTTCAGTGAGTTCGGGCCAGGTCAGGGGACGTCCCTTGCCGGAGACTGCCACCAGCGCGGCTTCCATCATGTTCGTGCCGAACGAGCGACCGTCCAGTACGGGCGTTGTGGTGACGAGATATTTTACACCAAACTTCTTGAACAATTCCACATCTTCGGGGGTGGTTGTGTTCGTGACCACCACCTTGCCCTGCATATTGAATGGCATATGCCGTTTGACATAGAGGCAATCCCCGGCGATCACGGTTGCCCAACCATACCATTTTTCCCATTTGGGTTTATGTTCGTCCTGTTTCGCACCGGTGGGATACAACCACTCGAACGGAAAACGCGTCACGATCGGGATCATAAAACTCGCCAGCCTGCGTAATCCATTCAAACTCTTGATCGCCAGCGGCACATTCAACGCGAACATAAAATCGCCGAAGACAACCTCGTATCCAGCTTCGACGAAGGATTTGGAGAGACCCCAGCGATCCAGGCCGAGAGTGATGAACACCTTGCGTCCTCTTTGATTAATATAATCACCGATCTTTTTATCGAGGAAGGCCGGGGTTTTATTTTCCAGAGTATTCTTGAGGCCGCCGCCATCCACCAGGGGTGTCTTTTGGACAAACCGCACCATCGGTTGAACGGAGTGGAACGGATAGAATTTTCCATCCATCAGCGCGCCAAGGTCCGCGCCGCCCACACCGAAGGCATCCACCTTGCCGTCGAGTTCCTTGTATTTCAAGGCAGCGGCTTCCATGTCACCGTCGGTGCCAATGCGCTCAAGGCTGACCTTTTCGCCAAGCAGGGTCACTTCCACTGCCTTGTTGCGTTTGGACGAACCAATGCTGATACTTACTGCTTTTTTCATGTCGTCCTCCTCAGGTGAGATAACTTATTATATAACGGAATCAGCGCCCGGCTGAGTTGGCATCGTCCCCGAACGGGAAAGCGTAAAGGATTTTTCTCCGGCTTGGATCGTCTACGGTTCGCAAGTGACCTTGAAATTTGCCTGGCCTATCCGGACATTTGGCAACAGGGTCCGTATTTGAATGGAGTAATCATTGGCGCTGTCCACTTGATAGTATTCTTGAACCGTCCTGGTCCCACCTTCTTCGAATAATAGATTCTTTTCAGATGAAACGCTGCCGGTACTCGACTCCCAGCGCCAGGTGACGATGGATGGACCGCTGGTTGTGATCTGCGCGCTGACAATGACGACCTGCGGAAAGGCATCACATGCGACGTGCATGGCGGGCGGATCGACGCTCACAGCGATGCCGGTCACCACGATCTCGGGCGGATTCACCACCGGCAGCGACTCCACGTTTCCCACTGTGTCGGTAACGCTGGCGGCAAGCCAGCAGGATGTGGAGGGGTTGCTGGGATTCCTGACGTACCACCAGGACGAATCCAGGTTCCTGCCGATAATCTCTGCCTGCCGTCCCGGATTCAATGCGCCGGCGACAGCATAAGAGGTGCCGGGACCAAAACGACAGTTCACGGGCTGGTCTTTGGGCGACGCGAGGATCGTGCTGGGCGTGGAGGTGGGCGTGATGGTGGGTGGATCAAGCGTCAGCAGGGTTTCAATCGGGATGGGCGTAGGCGTGGAAATGTCCGGTGTCGGCGCATCAAGCGTCGGCTGGGTGGGAGGCGGAGGCGTTTCTGTCGTCTGATCTCCCGGCAAATTGCATGACGATAATGCAAAGGCAA
>DATDRD010000348.1:0-4796 GCA_035291925.1 Anaerolineales bacterium | reverse complement strand
ACGCGCGCCCGCGCGTGGAGCGTGGCCCCGGCTCTTTCCGCCGCACCTGCGAGACCCTCGACATATTGTGCGGGGTTGAGGCCACCGCTCAGTTCATCCAGCAACGCGCCATGATAGATAGCAGAACCGATCTCTTCATGTTGTTCAGCGCGTGGAATAAGACTAACTTGATGATTGAATTCCTTTTGCATGAATTCGACTTCATCCTTGAGCGCATCGAAGTGTTTGGGTTTGTTCGTGGCAAGCAAATGACCATGACGCGCAAACCCGCAGTCTATGTTTTCGTCTTTCACAATTCGTTCAACAGTATCAATTGAATCGAGCGAGCATTGAAATAATCGTCTGGCGATTTCTCGCCCGTATTTTTTGAGGACAGTCTTCATATCCACTTTGAGGCCGGTCAGCACCATGCCGCCGTTGCGCGAACTCGCGCCCCAGCCGATGGTTTCGGCTTCAAGCACCGCAGCTTTGACTCCGTTCTTCGCGAAGGTGCGCGCTGCGCTCAAGCCAGTGTACCCTCCACCGATGATGGCAACATCCACTTTTTCGGGGAGTGGAGTCAAATTCGAATCGTCGGGCATTTGGACTGTAGTGTGCCAGTAGATCTGTTGCATGGCTGTCATGGGTGCGTTGCACCTTTCTTACGCGGATTTATCTTTAGGGTCAATCGATTCTGATTAAATGGATTCATTTTGATCAGCAGGTGCGACGCACCCGCGCAGTGATGATTTCGTAGAGTAAATTTCAGTGTCCTTAATCTCCGCCCGCAATCCGTCTTTCATGGCGCAGGACGGAACCTTGAATCACGATGCCGATGACAAAAAGAAGAATAAATATCAGCCCCCCGGCCGCATTTTGAGGAAAAAGTCCTTGAACGACCAGGGAGCCGCCAGCCAGCGAAGACAAAGTGATCAGCGCCCAATCCAAAAGGAGGCTGACCAGTATCACGCCGATGATTCCGCCGATCACATAGATGATCCAGCCGAGCGCTCCCGCATCCAACCCTGACATGCCGGCCAGCGCAGTCAAAATATACCCGCCTGCAAGGAAACCTGCTATTGCGATTGCGATGCGTTGCAGGAAAACAGCCAGCAGGGCGAAGATAAGTCCAATGACCAGGCCGATAATGATCGCCGACCCTTCCGAGCTTTGTGTGAAGCGCGTTGCCAGCTGCATACCCGTGACAAATCCCGCCGCACCGACAAAAAGCCAGAAGAGATTACGTCCCGCAACCAGCAAGGCGCCGCCAAGAATTATATTGACAAGATTAAGCATCTCCACCTCCTGATGTGGGCTGGGTCCGTCTATTCAAAGAGCAGTTTCCAATCCAGTTCGTGAAGCGTTTTATGTAAGCGATGATCGTCATTAACGATGTAATACCTTACGTCCGTAAATACCATTTGTATGATTTCACGCACAGGTTCGAGTGGAACAACTGTATCCAACGTCCCGTGGACAACAATGGTCGGTACGGAAACAGGTTGGAGGCGCTGCCCCGCGACCGAAGGAAGTGTCGAAGGGTCTGACCGTGAGGCGAAAGGGTCAAGAGTCAGAGCCGGGGCGAGCAGGATTAATTTCCGCACCTGAGTCGGGTGATCCTGTGCGAACGTCACGCCCATCAACCCGCCAAGCGAAGAGCCGATGAGCGTCCAATTTGTTTTATCCGACAGGATGGAGTGGAGTTGGCTCATCCGTTCTTCGAACGGGCCCTTGAAGTCCGGCGTGAGCATGCCGGGAAACCACTCGCGGAATTGGCGCGCTTTGCCGCTCTTGCTGTCGCTCTCGGAACCGTGAAGATAGATGAGGCGCTTTACATCAAACATGCTTACCGGTCAGAGCTCTTTTGCATTCGCATGATGAGCGCCTGTGTCACGGCACCCACAATGAACAGGCCGGCGCCGACCAGGGTCTCAGCAGTGGGTGATAATGTGAACAGGTCTGTCACATAATATACACCGATCAGACACGAAACGATCACCAATGCCCATTCGGTAAATATGCCCATGATCAATGAGCCGATCACTCCTCCGATAATGAAGGGAAGGAGCGGCAGTGTGAGCACGCCCGGCGCGTAATATTCCACAAGGAAATAGCCTCCGGCCAGAAAGCCGGAGAGGAAATATCCGACCCGCTCTTTGATGAGGGTAATCGCGGCAGCGAGGAGGGCAAGCCCTCCGATGAACGCGTATGCTGACCACCCGGGCCACTGTGATGGAAGGATGGGTAAGAGGCGCAAGCCGATCAGTGCAGCCATCGCGCCCGAGAGCAGGAAATTGAGTTCGCGGCCGAGAAAGAGCAGTATTCCTCCCAAGACTCCTCTTGCAATCTGCATGGCAACATTCCTTTCTTGTTTGGAAAAATATACTGAATAATGTATTTTTTTTCAACCCCTATTTTGTCCTGCGCAGCATCTCACGCAGGCTTGCTTGAAGTTCCGGTGGCAGCTCGGGCGACATACGCCGTAATGCAACCGCGGGCAGTCGACTCTTTGTCTCTTTCAGGATTTGCTGGATGAAATATGTGGTTTCATCGGGAGATGCTTCAAATAACGCGATGATCAATTCCTGTAAATCGAATTGCAGCGTTGGCGGTGAGACCCTGAGGATGGGTTCCACTACTTCGAAGATCGGGGGCAGGTTATCGAAATCTGGTGATGAGATCAGCGGCACGAGCGCCTGCACGCCATTTGACCACATGCGTTGACGGGCAGGATGCAGCCACTCCTTGACCAAAACCAAAAACAGATCAGGCGTTTCCTTACGCAGGCGGGTGAGGCTGGTGGTAAGCAGTGCGGCGCGCACGCTGGGGTCGCGTACGGCTTGAGTCCAGGCCGTGAGGCGTGCAAGGAGACGCTCCTCCTGTGGAGGGAGGCGCCCAAGCAGGATCGCGGCGAGCAATCTTGTTTCCAGCCAGCCTTCATCCCAAAGTGCATCTGCCAACTCAAGGGCCGGGATGGGTCGCTTTTCTGCTATGGGACCTAACTCAGTTTCCATCTGGCGCAGAACGACAGTGGGTGTTCGATAAGTTGGAAGCACCGAGGATGGGGCAACACCCTGACTCCGCAGCGAGCGATTGACGTAGAATTCAAGTATCTCGCGCACTTCGCGCAAAAACGCGGAAGGTTGATCAAAAAGGTCAGCCAGTCGGGCGGTCTGTTTTTTCAATCGGGCGAGATCAATCGCGGGCATTTTATTCGTTTGCTAACGAAAGCAAGGTTTCGATTTCTTTCCATGGCGTGACAGGAACTGCGCCCATAGATTGTTCAACTTCCGGGATGAGTTTCTGCAATCTTCATATTACGAGGGGATTGCTTCTCGAAGACTCGCAATGACGTCTGTAATTAGTACGCCCTTCCGAAAATCACTTTCTTATCGGCTTCGTCCCCGCACACGATGCACCTGCCTTTGCCATCGGGCTGACCTTCAAGTGGGATGCAGCGTATGGTGGCTTTGGTATCCTCTTTCACCCTGGCCTCGCAGGTTGCATTTCCGCACCACCACGAGAACGCCCATCCGTTCGCGACGACCTCCTTGAGTTCGTCATAGGTCCTGGGATCATGGATATTCGCATCACGAAACTCGCTGGCGCGCTTGAGCATGGATGAATGGATCTCGGACAGGAGCCCGCTGACGGTCGACGCGAGACCCGCCTGTGGGACGAAGGACTTGCCCTCGCGTCCGGGGACATCACGTCTTGCCAGCGCGACCGAGCCTTTTTCCACATCCCTGGGCCCGATCTCGATGCGCACAGGGACACCGCGCAGCTCCCAATCGTTGAATTTGAACCCGGGAGTCACCTCTTCGCGGTCATCCATCTTGGTGCGAATGCCTGCGGCTTTGAGCTCAAAGAAAACTTTATCGGCAACTTCCATCACTTTGCTTTTCTCTGCATCATTCTTGTAGATAGGCACGATGACGGCTTGAATAGGCGCGAGTTTGGGAGGCATGACCAGTCCCTGATCATCGCCATGCGTCATGATGATCGCGCCGATCACGCGCGTGGAAAATCCCCACGATGTGGTATGGCAATATTGAAGTGTGTTGGTTTAATCAAGGAACTGGATATCGAAAGCCTTTGCAAAGTTCTCACCAAAATAATGCGAGGTGCCTGATTGCAGAGCGCGCTTATCCTGCATCATGGCTTCGATGGTTGTGGACATCATTGCACCCGCGAACTTTTCGCTCTCGGTTTTGACGCCTTTGATAACGGGGATGGCTGCATCGTTGATGCAGAAATCTTCATATACATCCAGCATTCTGAATGTTTCTTCCTGAGCCTCTTCTGCAGTGGCGTGTGCAGTATGGCCCTCCTGCCAGTAGAATTCAGCGGTGCGCAGGAAAAGCTTTGTGCGTAGTTCCCAGCGTAATACGCTTCCCCATTGATTGATGAGCACAGGCAGATCACGATATGATTTGATCCATTTGGAATACATGTAGCCGACAATGGTCTCGGAGGTAGGGCGCACGACCAGTGGCTCTTCGAGTTTTTGACCGCCGCCATGTGTCACGACTGCAAGTTCAGGTGCAAAGCCTTCCACGTGTTCCTTTTCTTTTTCAAAGAACGACATGGGGATCAACATTGGGAATGCCGCGTTGACGTGACCTGTTTCCTTGAAGCGCCGGTCAAGTCCGGCCTGCATGTTTTCCCACAGCGTCCAGCCATAAGGTTTGACGACCATACAGCCGCGCACGGGAGCGTAATCTGCCAGGTCGGATTTCAGGACAAGCTTGTTGTACCATTCTGCAAAGTCCTCGGCGCGAGTTGGTAATTTATCTTCAGCCATTTTTCCTCTTCGT
>DATDRD010000347.1:0-5240 GCA_035291925.1 Anaerolineales bacterium | reverse complement strand
TGGCACCGCCATCTCCTGTATCGGCGCGTTGAGGAGAGTTGATCGTTGTGCGCGCGCAAAGATGCCTTCATAATCCACCGTCAGCAAAGTATATGGATGATCCAATGCCCAGTGAATCTCGAACCAGATGTTGAGATCGGGGGTGGAACGTTGTTGGTGCAGGTGATGGCGTGTAAAATATTCATCCTTGAGGAGGTTGGGCCAGAACTCATCAATATCTTGTTCTTTCAACAATTGGAGACATCCGTCCACCTGATCGCGATGCACGAGGATGTCAATGTCAGCGCCCGGCCGCATGGCAGGATTTTGATAAATCTTCTCGCACATCCAGAGACCTTTGAGCGCGATTGTTTTAATGCCGCGAGCATCGGCAGATTTGAGGTAAGTGATCAGTGCGTTGCCAAATTTGGAGGCGGAGCGTTCATGTTTTTCAGCTTGTTCGCGAATCAGTTTCCGCGCCTCTACGGGAATGGAACTATCAACGCGTTTGAAGATTTTCATGGCGAGTACAGACATGCGGTTATGCGTGAGGATCTCTGCAAAGCGCAGCCAATCAATATCCTGCGAAGCAGGATGCAAAGCGGGATGTAGAGCAGGGCGATAATTTTCGTCGCGCCAGCGAGTGGCGAATTCGTAAGCCAGGATTTCTTCAGGGGTTAGATTCAAATTGAAGTTCATGATACAGAATTCACAATCCTTTGTTCGAGACTATATCCGATCAGCCCAAGACTCAGCACAGTAAGTGTAATCATCAGACCGGTGGGGAGCACCCACCATTTCCATGCGTCGGATAGGAACGCGCCGCTGGCGCGCGCGAAGTAAAGCATGGTGCCCCAGCTTTTTCCGGAAGGATCACCCAGGCCCAAAAAGCTCAGGCTTGATTCCGCGAGGATGGAGGCTGAAGCAACCAGAACAACCTGCACCAGTGCCAGCGGCCTCACGCCTGACCATAGATGACCTGCCATGATCTGAACTGGATTCGCACCCAGCGCGCGCGCGGCTTCGATAAACGTCTCTGCGCGCATGCTCAACACGCGGGCGCGGATCAGGCGCGCGGGCGCCGCCCAAAAGAAGATGGACAACACGATGATGATGTTCCGCTGGCTGGGGCCCAGATAGACGCTGATCAAAATAACCAGTGGCAGGAAGGGCAGCACCAGGATCAAATCGGTGAGGCGCATGAGCAGCGAGTCAATCCAGCCGCCCAGATATCCGCTTGCCAGGCCAATGACAGTACCGATGCAAATCGCGAGAGTGGCGACAATCAGGCCTGTAAACAAAGAGGCGCGCGTGCCTGCAATCAGTTCGCTGAACAGGTCCTGTCCCAGATCGTTGGTTCCCAATAAGTTATCGGCATTGGGTTTTTGAAGCGGAAGCGCGACGCGTTCGGTTGAGTCATAGGGCGCGATGGCGGATGGAAAGAACGCCAGGATGAGCATGAGAGTCAATATGGAGATGCCAATCCATCCGCTAAGGCGAGTGAGGCGCCGGATGTTGCCCTGCGGCCAACGTGGATATTGGAAGCCTGGAAAGACGCGTGCTGGCGCGTCTGTTCGAGTCTGCGTGGTCATGTGGTTGTCCTGCGCAGGCGCGGATCGAGATACGGATACAGCAATTCGGTGATGATGTTGAGAATCAAAATTGTTATCGTGAATAATAAGAATCCACCCTGCAGCAGTGGATAATCGCGCGACTTCACGGCTTCGAACATCATATTGCCGATGCCGCGATAATTGAATACGGCTTCGATCACCGTCACACCGCCGAGCAACTGGCCGAGATCGACCATGAATGAGGTGAGCACCGGCAGCAATGCGTTTCTTAGTCCGTGCTTCATTACGACCCAAAAGTTTGGCACACCTTTGGCGCGCGCCGTGCGGATGTAATCCGACTCCATGATGCCGGACATGGCGGCGCGCATGATCACAAAAGCAGTCGGCAAATAGGCCAGCGTCAGAACCAGCGCAGGCATGAAAGCATGCCGCGCCACATCTTTTATGTTCTCCCATCCCTCCAGGCGCGGGATGGAATATGAATCACCAGCGGGTAATAACCGAAGTTGGATTGCGAAGATCGGGATCAATAACATCGCCAGCCAGAACGGCGGGATAGATCGCAAAATGTAAACTCCGCTTAGCAAGCCCAGATCAAGGGAACTGCCGCGTTGTGTTGCTGACCAAATCCCCAGTGCAGACCCGATCAGTAATGCAAATGCAAGGCTGGCGCCGACCAATAATAGTGTCCAGCGGAAGTTCTCGCTCAAGACCTCGACAACGGTCCTGCCGCCGCTAAACCGGTAGGACTGCCCCAGGTCACCGCGCGCCAATTGCTTGAGATAAATAACGTATTGCTCCGAAAGCGGTTTGTCGAGTCCGTATTGTGCGCGCAAGGCTGCGACACGTTCCTTTCCAAGCTGCGGCGCGGCGTTGCCCGCAATCAGTTGCAGCGGGTTGCCGGGCACAAGGCGCGGCAAAAGGAAATTGATCGAAATGGCAAGAAAGAATGTGATGCCAAATTCAAGCGCGCGGCGGGAAAAGTTTTTCATAATAAAGTCTGTCACGCTGAGCCCTTCGGCTCACCTGCACTGCACCGAACGCAGTGCGGTGCAAGTGTCGCTCAGGATGAACTCCGCGAAGGGTCTCTACTGCGATGACGGAGATTCTTCGCCGCTTGGGTCTCGATACGTGGCGCCATGGCGCCACTACTCGACCACCAGCGGCTCAGAATGACATTTTATTGATTTCTTGAGCCAATGTTTTCAAACGATTGTAAACAATGCCGTATTGGGAAGCCCAGTGCATGTGCGCATAGGACCCTTCGGGATACGGATGGAGAGTTACGTGGCTCGCGGGCGTTGTGAGCCAGAGCGCTGTCACGACATCTGCGTGGAGTTGGCGGGCGCGTCGTTCTTCGGCACAAGGGATGTCTGAGTCGATCTCAGCGCGGAGATGCCAGTAGAGGTCGAGCAGCTCTGAGCGTGGAATCAGGCGGGCGCTCTCGAAGGGTTGCAGATCAAGGTAAGCCAGGTCGAATTCAGCCATGCCAACTCCAACGTCCTGCCAGTCAATTAGGGTGACGGGCTGCGAATCCAAATCCCTGGGAAGCGGTGCATTGGCGGGAGTCGTATCGCCATGCAGGAGAGTCACTTTTGCGCTTGCATATTTCTGACAACTCTCGCGTACAAATGCGATCAAATCCGACAGTTCGGGTAATTCCTTCCAAATTCCCGCGTGCTGGACAACAGCAACCTGTTCCGGGATCTTTTCGAAATTTAACAAGTTTTCATGTCGAGGCGCCAGCCAGGCGTAATCTAAACGATCCACAGCGCTTGTATGAAGATACGCATAGGCGCGCAGAACGGATTTCAATTCGTCGCAAGTCCATTGATAGGGATGTGCTGGAATGCGATGGGTGGAGGACAAATCCTGCATGACGATGATATGGAAGCCGGTCGACTGGTCTATAGCCAGAAAATAAACCTGGGGCCTGGGGATGCACAGGCCCGGAAGAATGGTCTGATAGAAACGCAGTTCCCGTTCAGCTTCGAGCGGGGTGGGTGGACCATTGGGGTCGATCGTTTTAACGATGACCGGGTCGCGCGTCGAGTGACCCTGCCCGACAGGGGTCAGGGTCACCCGGTAAACGCGGCTCCATCCGAGGGCGATCTTTATTAATTCTGCATGGCAGTCTTGTATATCGTTCCCAAATGCCTGCCTGAACAGATCAAGATTCGGTTCGAAGGTTTGCACAATGATTACGGAATATCCTGCGCGCCTTCGGGCAAGAAGGACCAGACCGTGACGATGCCGGTACCTTTCATATATACCCAGCCGTCATAAGCTGCAGGGCGATAGGCAAAATTACCGCCCGGCGACATCAGCGGGATAAACGGCAGGTTCTCGGCAATACGTTCCTGAATTTGCTTTGAAAGGTCCTCTGTTTTGGTGGGATCTGTATTGGATATAAATTCGGCCAGCCGGTTGTCCAACTCCTCATCACAAATTCCGGTCAGGTTGCCCCAGCCAATTCCGCCAAAATCGCAGTTCGTCAGGAAGCGCACAAACCCGCGCTGGAACTGTGGACCGGATGACCAACCCCAAATGCCCATATCATAATCTGGTTCAGCGACCGCGACGAAGTTGGGCCAGATCAATGCGACTGATGAATCGATATCCAAACAATTCTGATGTGCGCCAAGGCCCACATCTGCGAGCCAGCCAGCGATCAGCTCCGTGGCGCGCACTTCAACAGGATTGTTGACATCACATAAGATTCCGAAGTCCGTATTCGCGCCGTTCAGTTCGCGGATGCCGTCGCCATCCGCATCAACCAGTCCGGCGGCCTCCAATTCGGCGGCCGCGGCTTCAGGGTCGAATACATGAGGTGTGTTGATCGACCACGCTAAATCCGGGTGATACCAGTTCAGCGGCAGTTCCACACCCTGGGCGAGCAGAACCACATCCACAAGAGACTTCGTGTCGATTGCCTTGGCAATTGCCTGTCGCACAGCGGGGTTACTGAACGGCTCGCGCGAGCCGTTGGTATAGAAAATGTAATTGAAGAAATCAGACCCCTTGGCGATTGCAAGATCGGAGTTGCTTTCGAGTTCAGCCACAAAGGCAGGCGGCACGGAAGAAAGAACTGCATCCGCTTCGCCCGCTCGAAGCTGGTTGAATTGCTGCGTACGATCCTTGACGATCTTGGCAAGGATTTCCTGCACGACTGGTTCACCGCGGAAGTAATCGGGGTTCGCTTCAAACCTGTAAAATTGACCTGGTTCCACTTCGACGAGTTGATAGGCGCCCGTGCCGATCATGCCTTGGAACTGGCTGAGTTCACCACTCACAGGAGCCTGGTCTTTCCAAATGTGCTCAGGCAGAATGTAAGTGCCTGCCAGGCCTTCGTTCAGGAAGAATGGCTGGGGAGATTTGAGTTTGATCGTCAAACCGTAATCACCGTTTGCTTCCATACTTTCGATCTCCGCCAGATTGTTGGCGCGTCCCGCGGCAATGAGGAAGTTGTAGCTGAAGATCACATCATCAACTGTGAATGGCTCCTCATCATGCCAGTTGACGCCTTCGCGCAATGTGATAGTCCAGGTAAGACCGTCTTCACTTGGAGTTGCTGATGTGGCAAGCGAGGGAATAGGTTCGAGATCAGGTGTGCGGATATAGAGCGAGTCATACACCCAGCCGATCAACCAGAAACCGATAAAGGTATTGAAATTGGCGGGCGTGATC
>DATDRD010000346.1:0-1880 GCA_035291925.1 Anaerolineales bacterium | reverse complement strand
TGGGAAGTGTATATGCGGAGAAAGTGCGCGGCGTCAAGAATCCGAGGATTGGTTTGATCTCAAACGGCGAAGAGGCTGGCAAGGGAAGCGAACTGGTAAAAGGGGCGTACCCGCTTCTTGCAACCGCCAAACTTAATTTCATTGGGAACGTGGAAGGCAAGGAAATTTTCAATGGTCATGCGGATGTGGCTGTCACAGACGGCTTTACGGGCAATGTTTTCCTGAAATCAACAGAAGCAGTTGCAAAATTATTGATAGAGAAGATTCGCGAATCAATCAGGGGTGGAGGTCCACTCGCGATGCTTGGCGGGGCGCTCATCCGCCCTGCCATGGGAACAGTTCGCAAATTACTGGATCCCTCTGAAGAAGGCGCGGCGCCATTGCTGGGTGTGAACGGGCTGGTGTTCATCGGTCATGGCCGCTCGGATGCGCTTGCAATCAAAAGTGCCGTGCGGGTTGCCAAGGAAGCCGCAGAAGCCAAAGTGCTCGACGCGCTGAAGTCTGCGATTGAGGACAGCTTGAGGAAGTAATAAACAGACACGGTGGTTGAGTAGGTCGAGTGCTTTTCGAGACAGTATCGAAACCACCAAATTGCAAACAAACATACTATTGCTGGTTTCGATACGGCGGAACGCTTCGCGCACCGCCTACTCAACCAGCGGAAAACACTAAACATGAAAATCATCAAAAACGAAAAACTCATTCAACGTAATGGCAAGATCGGCAACTTCACGAGCCTTGCCGCGCTCGTGGTGCTCGGCCTGGGCATGTACATTTCATTCACGCGCACAGAGCTGTTCATCTACTCACTGGCCGCCCTGCTCCTTGGCTTCTCGTTGACACAAGTCGGCATGTACATGGGAAACAAGTATGGCCGTTCCCCACGCCCTGACGAAAAACTGGATGCAGGACTCAAAGGTCTGCCGAACGAATTCGTGATCTACCACTACACAACACCGGCTGCACATTTGCTGCTTGGTCCGGCAGGGATCTGGGTGCTCAAGACCTACCACCAGCGCGGGCAGCTTACATTCAAAAAGAATCGCTGGCGCATGAGCGGCGGCGGATTTTTGCAGGCCTATATGCGTCTCTTTGGGCAGGAAAGCGTCGGCCGCCCGGATATTGAGATCGACAGCGAGATCAATTCACTCAGGAAATATCTTGCAAAGCAAACGGATGAATCTGAAATCCCTGACATCAAAGCACTGATCGTGTTCACCAGCGACGAGATTGAAATTGACGCAGAGGATGCCCCTGTCCCGACGATGAAGGTAAGGCAACTCAAGGATTTCATGCGGCAGAAGGCGAAGGAAAAGCCGATCACCCAAATGCAACTCGCGGCAATCAAGGCTGCATTGCCTGAGTAATTTTGTCCGTCATTGCGAGCCGCTATTTCGCGCTGAGCGGAGGACGACACTTGCACCTGCATGCAAGTGCAGGTGAGTCCGAAGACGAAGTGTAGGCGGCGAAGCAATCCCCTCATGGTGTTGGAGATTGCTTCGTCAGATTTGGTCTCGATGCGCTTCGCTACTCGACCAGCATCCTCCTCGCAATGACGGTGACACAATTTATGATACACTTGTTCTATTATGCAATCCATAGTTGCCATTGACATTGAAACCACAGGGTTGAGTGAAGACCGGGATGCCATTACCGAGATCGGGGCGGTGAGGTTCAAGGGACATCGCATCGAAGATGAGTGGTCGACGCTCATCAATCCCAACAGACATATTCCAGATTTTATTTCAGGGCTCACGGGCATTGACGATGCCATGGTGCGCCAGGCGCCGCGCTTGCGAGACGTCGCGCCCGAACTCGAAGCCTTTGCGGGTGATGCCCCTGTGATTGGACACAATGTCCGTTTTGATCTGGGCTTTCTG
>DATDRD010000345.1:0-2262 GCA_035291925.1 Anaerolineales bacterium | reverse complement strand
TTCTTCCAAGGCGAGATCGCGGACGCGGCCTATCGCTATCAACGCGAAATAGATAAAGGCATTCGCAAGATCGTGGGCGTGAACGCCTATGCTGAAAAGAAACCACTCACCATCCCCATCCTTGAAATGGATCCAAAAGGTTATGAAAGACAGGTGAAGCGTCTGGAAGACCTGCGCAAGACGCGTGATAACGGCCGTGTTGGCCAGGCGCTTGACAGATTGCGGATCGCCGCGGAAGGGACTGAGAACACTATGCCTCATCTCATGGAAGCAGTCCATTCCTACGCGACGCTGGGCGAGATTATTCAGGTAATGAAGGAAGTGTTCGGGATATATGAAGAACCGACGATGATATAAAGCCAGACTCGATTAAAATAAGGTGATAACCCTTCCCATTATGAATAATGTCCAATATGATAAATGCAGCAAGATAAATTCATCACAGCAAGCATCCATGAAAGGCAGATATGAACGCAAAAAAACCAGGTGTCATTGGCATTCTAACAGGCGGAGGCGACGTTCCGGGACTCAACCCGGCGATCCGCGCTGTAACCATCCGTGCTACGCGCGAGGGCTACAAGGTGATTGGCATACGTCGCGGCTGGGCAGGATTGATTGACGTTGTCCGTGATCCACAGGCCGATAACAGCAACAACTTCCAGGTATTGACCGAGGAAATTGTCAACAAGGCCGGACGGACAGGAGGCACCTTCCTGCATACCTCGCGCACGAACCCATCCAAAGTGCGGAATGATCGGCTTCCCCCGGCGCTCCAGGAAAAATACACCGAGGACGTCAATGATCTCACCCCGGAGGTCCTGAAGAATATTGATTTCCTCGGGCTGGATTACCTCATTCCCATCGGCGGTGACGACACACTGAGTTACGGCGTCCGCATGTATCAGGAAGGCGTGAAGGTCGTTGCCATCCCTAAAACTATGGATAACGATGTGCCCGGCACCGATTACTGCATTGGATTCAGCACCTGCGTCACACGCACAATTGAACTATCCAACAGCCTGCGTACGGTAGCCGGCTCCCATGAGCGTCTGATGGTGCTGGAGGTATTTGGGCGATATGCCGGTTTTACAGCCATGCTGCCGGCCATGGCAGGCGCGGCGAATCGATGTGTGATCCCTGAGTTCAAGTTCAATCTCGAGAGACTGGTCGAGTTGCTTATGTATGACCGCAACAACAATCCCAGCCGGTATTCCGTTGTACTGGTTTCGGAAGGCGCCATGTTCGAGGGCGGAGAAATGGTTTTTGCAGACCGGACAACAGATGCTTTCGGCCATATGAAACTGGGAGGCATTGGAGATCTTATTTCAGCCGAACTGAAAAAGATGACAGCCAAACATAACAATGGCCGCATGGTGGATACTGTGAACCAAAAACTGGGTTATCTTGTCCGGTGCGGCGACCCGGACGCGATTGATTCCATAGTCCCAATGGCATATGGGAATCTTGCACTTGACCTTATTCTCAAGAGGGTACACGGACGATTGGTTGTGCTCAAAAATGGGCGTTACGACAACATCCCCGTTGATATCGTGACCAGCACAAAGAAAACTGTCAACGTGGAGCGGTTTTACAACAAGGATCGTCTGCGGCCGAAATTCGAGAGTTTCGAGATGACCCCATTGTTCATTATGACAAGTGAAGGGGTATAACGTCATTGCGAGCGAAGCGAAGCAATCTCCTCGCGACCTTAGGGATTGCTTCTCGAAGACTCGCAATGACTGATTCTGTTATTCCTTCCGCTTGATCTGGAACGAATCGAAATCCCGTGCCACTGTTGTATTGGGGAAAATGGCCTGGGCCTCCTTTAGAACATCCTTCTCTCGATACCTTCGGGAGATGTGTGTCAGGATTAGTTTCTCAACCCCTGCTTTTACTGCCAGTTCCGCCGCCTGGCGTGCGGTGAGGTGCGAGAACTGGCGCGCCATTTCGGCCTCTTCATCCAGATAAGTGGATTCGATCACGAGCGCATCCGCCTCCTTACTGACCTCGAGCAGGTCTTCCGTTTTCCCCGCGTCGCCCACCACGACGAGTTTCAGACCCTTTTGAACCGGACCAAGCACATCATCCGGTTTGATGCGTTTGCCATCGGACAGAGTAATTTCCTTACCCGCGACCAGGTCGCGGCGTTCGGGGCCAAACGGGACTCCGAGTTCATCCGCTTTTTCAGGCAAAAACGGACGGCGCGCTTTTCCCTCAAAAACATATCCCAGGCAATCCGGCCCGCGATGGGTGACAGAGAAC
>DATDRD010000344.1:0-5898 GCA_035291925.1 Anaerolineales bacterium | reverse complement strand
GTGGAGTACTTGCAGGGCTTCCCATTCATTGTCAAAAAGGGCTGTACCCTGCCGATCACGCAGCAGTTTCACGATCACAAGTTCCGTTGGCCATCGTGCGCGCCGCCCGGTATATACATCCGAGATCTCGCCATGCGCGATGCATTTATCTAACGCCCAATGAGTTTCGCCAATTGAGACCCAGGATGGAATATGATAAGACTCCGGGGAGTTCCAAACACGGAACGCCTCGTGAAATATAGCTGCCGAAACTGAGGATTCATCCAATTGAACAGTAGTCCCACAATAGGAACAAACAATGGATCGCGCGAAGTGGTGCGGCGCGAGCGGAGCATTGCATTGGGGGCACATTATTGCATGTTCCATTCTTTGATCATTCCTCATTGCAAACACTTACAAAGCGCAATATAGAGTTGTTGAATCCTCTCTACAAAGATAAGAACGAAACCAACAAGGTTTTATGCCGTCTGGCGGAGGAGTCTTATATACATCAATATTTCTTTTTCTGGACACTCAATTTCATTTGGCTCAGTAAAAACTATTCAAAAATACTATCATATTTTGTAGATTGTCAAAAACTTTTCCGCCATTATTTTTCACCATCTTTGCTACTGCATTCAAAGATTTTATTTCGGCTTTGGTAAAAACATCTCCTTCATCTTTTGCAAGGAAACAGAACAATGTTTTTTCTGGTCGCTTATTGCTGTCGTCAATCACTTCGGCTACGGAATATACGCCTCCCATTTTTGGTGTAATGACATACGCGACAAAATCTGAAGTTTCCCGCTCATGAATTTCACGCAGATATGCTTCTTGAGTCCATTCACCATCGCAAACCGGGTCGTAATAGTCAATTTTCAATAGTGGCTTGATTTCCTCCCGCCATTTCGAATCACTACAGGTTCCTCCGAGAAATACTTTCTTGCTCATATGAAACTCTCCTTCCTGGATATTTCAAAACCCATATATTTTATCAGGTAGTAATCCTAGAAAATTTATCTGATTTTTATCATAATGGTATTTGAGTGGAATACAATTATGACATTTGTCACTTTTTTGTAACTGCTCATGCAGATAAGACGAAAGCAGGCAAGTAAGAAGTGCCTGTAAAGGCAAGGCGCAGAACATCCAGGATCCGTTGTCCATTCTTGCGAGCGGTGGAAAGGTAACCACGGATGAGGCAGACGATCTCAGCGCTGATGTTGAACGAAAGCACCCGGATATTTTTTACTTGACCTTCATCATGCGGATATCGCGCTCCGCCTGATTGTTATCGAAGGGAACCTTAAAATCATACAAGAACGCCAGCACCGCCCCTTTGTGGAGTTTGAATTCATTGAGCAGATTCCGAGCCGGACCCTGTTTGATCCGGCCGCGTTTTTGGGTTGACCTTCCGCAAACGCGGTGTGGTGCATATCCAGGCAGGACGCGCCTACATGCCGTTCGACGTTTTCAATGTGCGTACCATTCCTTATCACATTACTCCTGAGGGAGTGCCGGACCCGGAGTTTTTGGAAAAAGATAAAGCGGTCATCGCGCGGGTGTGCCGTGCCACGTGGGCGTCTGAACCGGAGCGCGTTCACAGCCCAATATTCGATTTGTTAACCGGCCTGGTCGAACCAGATCGAAGAGCCCTGCATACGCCGCTCGCGACCGGTTCCTGGCGTCAACATAATGAGTGGAAAGAGCGAATCACTGTTGCCCAACGACAAAAGCGGATCGGCGATATCCTGCTGCTGACGGAAGAGATCAAGAACCCGTTGATCAAGGAAGAGGCAATTGGCGAAGCGGGCAAAGCGCTCGCGAGCCTGGGTCGCAATGAGCTTGCGCTGAGCCAGTATCGCAAAGGACTTGAAGTAAACCCGCGAAACCTGACCTTCAGACGTGAAGAAGCCTTGCATCTTAATCGACTGGGCCGCGCCGATGAAGCGATTGTCAAGATCGAAAAACTGCTGGCGGATGTCCCCACCGATACGGAAGCAATTGCCCTCCTTGGGCGCATATACAAGGCAATGTGGCACGAGTCCTGGAAAGGGATACAGGAGAAGGAACTGCGGCTGCAAACGGCACTCGAGTCCTATCACTGGCTGCTCAAATCCTTTGAAACCTACCTAAAGGGTTATCGGGTTGACTTGAAGGAGTTCTATCCCGGCATCAATGCCCTGACGCTTGGAACGATCCTGGTTCACCTGGCAGATAAGTACGACGACAAAGAGGAACCTGATCCGGAGATCCAATGGGTTCGCGGCTTGTTACCTGAATTGCGCGGCGCCTTGATCTTTGCGCTGGAAACAAAAGCAGAGGAGGAAAACCCAGAAAAAGAAGGAAACCGGTAAAGAAGAAATGACCGCGCATGGTTGGACAAAAAAGTGCCTGCTGATTAATCAACAGGCACCATGACATCATCGATTTTTTCCCTGGGATAAGGCCATATCTCACCCTTGATGCCTTTTGCAAGCCAGAAATCCCCTGCCCTCACCGTCTCAGCCCCTTCCAGGCTGACGACGGTCACCGACTGGTCCGGATCGCCCCTCGTAATATCAGTCAGGGGCACCAGCAGGGTAACTGCCTTCTTAACACAATACCCGGGACGCACAATCACATAACTTTCTTCGAAGATTACGGGGTCAACGGACCAATAATCATTGGGAATATCCACTTCGCTCACAAGAAAATCCCCTTTACGCGCCGTCAACTGTGCGCCCCAGGGAGTATTGATCTCCATGGTTTGAGGCTCATCGGGACCCGGCAAAAAAGGGACGACGCGCCGTTCCACCTTGCTTCGATAAGGCTTGAAATTCAGAGTCGCAAGGATTGAATCGTTCGATGCAATGACAAGTGGCTCGCCCATAACTTTAATAATGGGCATTCTACCATAACGGGCATTTGCAGGCGATCCACCTCAGGCACCAGAAGCCCCGCCGCAGGATGCCACACCCCCTCCCAGCGCAGATCAAGATTCAGACGGAGATGGAATCGCAGACCAGGAAGAAGTCCTCATCACAGGCACGGATCCAAATAACGCTGATAGCGATGCAGATGGCCTGGTGGATGGCGTGGAAGTCGCCAATCGCATGAACCCACTGGACGGTGATATGGACAGGGATGGTGTGAGCGATGGCCAGGAAGTCGAGCAGGGAACCGATCCCTTCTTCCCCGGGCAGGCAGATGTATCCCCTGAACTTGAAAGCCAGATCAGCGAATTTTTGACACAGGCCATTGAACTGGAGATCGAAGCCTATCAACAAGGGGATGCCTCCATTGCCTCGTCCATCATGGCTGGCGATGTCCTGGATAATTTATCTGCAAATATAGACTCACTCAACCAACAGGGACTGGTTTCGATTTCGGAAATCGATTATTACGAGAGTTGTATCAATGACATACGTGTGATCAGCGATGCAGATATCGAGGTTGATACGTGTGAAGTCTGGACGACGAACAACTACCGCCGGTCAGATGGCGAATTGATACAAAGCGATGGACCGGCGTTACTGCCACAGACCCTCACCATTCAACAACTGGATGGCGGCTGGTTTATCACAGCAGTGGAATTCTTCGACGCGCCTGCATTCTGCCAATAAGCCACTCTCGATAGGCCGGCATCTATAAAGGGGTGCTGCACAATTGAACTGCTGGACTATCTTATAATTCCAAATATGAACAAACTCATTGCCGTCGTCGGCGCGAGCGGTGTTGGAAAAACCGCGCTCGTACAGGCATTGAGTAGTGTGTACCCATTTGCAACGGCATATGAGCAACACGCGGAACGTCCCTTCCAGGCTCTTTTCAAAAACGATTCTCATTACGCGCTTGCCAACCAAATTGACTATTTCCTCCTGCGCGCCGAACAGGAAAAGCTCCTGCGGCGCGCCTCCGCACGAATTGGATTGATAGACGGCGGGCTCGATCTCGACTTCCACGGATTCACCCGCCTCTTTCACAGCCGCGGCCTGCTCACTGACCCCGAGTTCGATCTGTGCCGGCGCGTTTACGGCCTCCTCCGCGAGTTACTCCCGCGGCCTGAACTCATCGTCCGCCTGCACGCGGATGAGATAACGGTGGCAGGCCGCTTAGTCGCGCGCGACCGGATCAACATCGCCAGTGCTGAAGATACAGCGTTGTTCAATTCCTTTCTGGACGAGTGGCTTGAAACTGTTCCAGCCGAGCATATCTTGGAGCTGGATGTATCGAATGAAACATTGAAGTATGAACAAAGCGTAAGATCAGTTCTTGATAGGATTTAATCCGAATCGCTCTCGTCACCGTCCTCGGCAGCGTAATCAGCACAGTCGCGAGCCAGAAAAGCAATTTTGACAAAGGTACTTGATTTTCTCCCAAAAACCCTTATACTGGATTCAGCAAGAATACATGTCGTCAACCTGCAAGATCATAGGTGGATATGATTTAGCCGGAAATCACTTGAAAGAGAAGCAAGCTTGCTTTCCAAGAAGAATATTTGTTTGTCGCGAGAACAGGAAATCCATTTCCAGATCGTCTTGACGTACCTGTACCTGGTGACCACGGATGGTGATCCAACATCGCCCAAGCATTGGCTGTTATCAGCAGTTACTGATCTTGTTTTGGCAATTTGATACTTGCGCGGTTTAGATAACGATCCATCTTCTGTTTCAGTTGCTGGAGACATGGGAAAGGAGGAACAAACGAAACGATACTGGCCGAACTTCCATCGCTGATCCTGCCGAGAGAATCGGCCCCGACTCAGCGTAAAAGCTGAGGAGTATGAAAACGTGAAAGGAGTGCAAGATGGTTATCATAGAGCGTCAGATCCAGAAAGTCCGCTCTGGCAAGTGGACAGAACTGGAGGATCTGGACAAGCAATTTACTGCCGTCGAGAGTCGCCTGGGCTTTCCTCCCAAGAGGCGCTGCCGCAGCCTGGTCGGTGGTCACACCACCGATACCCTAATTATCGAACGTCAATGGGAAAGTTTCGCGGCAGTGGAGGCCGCTTACGAGACAGCCATTGCCAATACGGAGCATCAGGCGCTCAGCCAGTCCCTCGAACCGATCATAGAAAGCCAGCAGATCGAATTCTACCTGCCACTGGCATGATCGCCGAGACCCGACCAAAGAGTCTGTTTCCGCGGGAGACGCGCTGTATCCTGTATCCGATTTAGGGCAGGGTAAATGGCAACGCCTTGAATTGAGCTCGTGGAGCAAAACGCTCTCCAACCGGGGACACAATCACTTGTCAGAAAACTAGGAGAAAAAAATGAAAAGCAATACCCTTAACCAGCTTGGAGGATTTTGCTCTATCCTGCTGGGCATCTCATATGTATTGATCGGTGTGCTGTACCTTCTTCTGCCTGCTGATCAAAAAGCCGGCGATGATCCAGCTGCGTTCTATACATCCGTGGCACAAAACCCGACCCTGATCAGAGTTTACTACCTGATCTTCGCTCTAGGTGCAGTCGTCGCTTTAGGCGCCGTGCCAGCGATTTCCGAGGGCGTGAGGTCTGTGCACGAAGGCTGGGTGCGCTGGACGACCAATTTGGCTTTCCTTGGTTTCGCGGTACTGGCGATAGACTTCTTCCGTACATGGGCTTTTCAGGCTTACCGAGCCGCAGTCTTCGTAGCTGGTGACGCCTCGACCAGGGCGGCGATTGAGGCGACGGACCAAGGGCTCGACCCACAGGGCTGGCTCGGTTTCGGTGCGGTCGGCGCGTGGGTTTTGGTGGTCAGCCTGCTGGCACTCCAAGGGAGTATATGGCCCAGGACTCTAAGTTATTTAGGGATCGCTGTCGCCATTTTATACTGGTTGGTAGTCGTCAGCTTCGTGTTCAACATCGGGATACTCCTCTCGATCGTCGCCGGGCTGGGAGGAGTCATCCTGGCGCCCATCTGGTACATCTGGGTAGGTCTCCGATTGCGACAGGC
>DATDRD010000343.1:0-3801 GCA_035291925.1 Anaerolineales bacterium | reverse complement strand
GGACAGATCTGTATCAGCGATGTTTCCCGCAAATGGAATGTGTACATTGACGAAAACAAAGTCCTTGTTCTTCAACATTACATTCAATTCATCGGGAGAAATATTTTTATATGAGCCGCCTGCTACCGCAACCGTTTCACCTGTCACAGGTTTGGCCTGACAGCCCGCAAGCACAACAACAGATAGAAAAATGAGAATGAGCTTTTTCATTGTTCATGTTCTTTGTATCGCATGTCCGCTCAGATAACCGAGATACGCAGGCACAAGCGGAAGCACGCACGGTGAAAGGAAGGATAGCAGTCCCGCAATGATCGCGGTGAAGTACGTTGGTGCAGCGGCAAAGAGCGCAAACTTCTCAACATAGAAGCCGTTCTTGAATGCCCAGATGGCGATCAGGCTCATCGTGTTTGTGAACAACAACACGCCAATGGCAATGATAAACACACCACTCGCGATCCTAAAATATTTCTGATAGGGTCTCATACGTTTGATCCAACCCGAAGCGCGTTCGAGTCCTATTGCCATCGCAAGAAATGGAATTCCCAACCCGAGCGAATATCCCGATGCCAGCCACATGGCTTGACCAACCGTCTGCTGGCTCAAACCCATCGTCAGAATCGCGCCCAACGTTGCGCCGATGCACGGGCTCCAGCCTGCGGCGAAGAAAATGCCCATGAGGGCCGACCCGCCATACGTCCCGCGTTGCCCCGTATATTGGGCGCGTGTGTCCGCGTAAAACCATGGAATACGAATCACCTCCAGCGTTGCCAGTCCGAACATGATGACGATCACGCCGCCGATCTGTGCGATGACCCTCTTGTAGGTTCCAAACAATTGCCCGACCACAGTCACTGAGCCACCCCAGCCGACGATAAATATCAGCGAAAAGCCTGCTACAAATAAAAGCGCGTGCAGGAATATTTTCAACCGTTCATTTTGAGAACGAACCAGTGGGGTCGCCGTTTCAGCTGCCATACATTCACCTATCGATTAAGGATGCTGACATGATAAGCAATTTCCCGTTCCTGCATGAGCGTAGGATGGCGGGATTTTGGATAGGCAAAATGGCTTATGACGTTTATCGCTTCACAATCGGATGCTTCGACTCGGCTCAGCATAAACCTTGAGTTTGGTTCCCTTTCCTCGAGCGGATTCTACCTCCAGGCGTGCCCCGATCAAATCCGCGCGCTCGCGAATGCCCAGTAAACCAAAATGTCCATTTGGAGCAAAATCCGTGGGACTCTTCGGCATGTCGAAACCGATGCCATTGTCGCTCACTTCCAGTTCGATTTCCTTCTCTCCAAACGAAATATGCAAGTCTGCGCGTTTAGCTTGTGAGTGACGCACAACATTATTCAACGCCTCCTGCGCGATGCGATATAACGCCAGTTCCACTTCGTGCGAGAGCCGTTGTTCCTCGCCCGATTTTTGGAATTCAATATTCATCGCATTATTCTGGCTGGTCTCACGAGCGAGCATTTCCAGCGCAGTGACTAGGCCGAGGTCTTCCAAATAAATGGGACGTAAGGCACGTGTCATGCGACGCAGGTTTTCAATCGTTTGCTCTGACAAGATTTCAAGTTCGCTCAGCGTGCGCCGCGAAGTTTGGTCTTTTACGGATTTTTGTGCGAGTTGCACGCGCTGTTTCAAAGCAATGACGGATTGAATCGTGTCATCGTGCAGTTCACGTGCCAGGCGCAAACGTTCTTCTTCCTGGGCGGATGTGATCGCGCCGATGTAGTCGCGCAAGCCTTCCTGCGCGGCTTGCACCTTGCGGGACATTTCAGTCAATTCTTTTTGAAGGTGTTGCACCTCAGATATACCGCCTACAGGTTCTCTGATGGTACTAAAATCTCCCCACGCCAATGCCGCGGCTTTGGACTCAAGTCTCTGTAGTGGCTGGACGATTTGCCTCGCGACAAACCACAACGCAATCAATGCGAGAATGAAAGCAGGCACAAGCACCAGTGGAGCCAATTGCGTAGTCTGCAAAGAAGGGCTGACTACTGCCTGCCAAGCCTCTTCTGTGATCAGTGCCCAGCCTGTCGGAATAACGGGACTGTAAGCGATCACATGTTCACTATTGCCCACCTGGACGTAACGCGTCCCGCTTTCGCCGCGTAAGGCCTCTACCACCCCAGGATGGTCAAGGGACAGACTTTCAGACACATTGCTCCCACTTGTGAATAGTAAGCGACGCGAGGAATCGAGAAGATAAATTCTTAAACCGGCAGTATCAGGATAAGAAGCCGAAAGAGTTTCGGCTGCCAAGGTATTGGGTGAAAACGCACCTGCTACAACAATGTTGCGAGAGGGGGAATATTGTGAAACAATGACGAAGAGTCTATTTGAGCCTGGATCGGGAAAGAGGGAAGAGAAAACAGGCGTGAGGTCCGAAGGCGAAGCGAGAGAGATTTTGTTTTGCGCAACCCAATCCCAAATTCCAGAAGGAGGCCTGCTCGTGATGACTCGCCCATCTGTATCCAGATAAGCAATTCCGCCGTCAAAGTCGGAAGCAAGATCCACCGTAGTGGAGATGAAAGAAGTATTTTCCGACAACTCCGCAAACGCGACGAGGTTGGAGATACTGGAGGCACGGTGATGCAATTCAGAAGCAAGGGCGGCAGCGGCAGACTGAACGGCGCGTTCATCTCGTTCACCGACGAGGGCGCGCATATCCTGCTGATGAAGCGAGACGCTCCCAAACGCGATCAACAACAAAAGAAGCGTGAGCGGCAAAACCGTGATGGCAAGCAGTTGCACAGTGAGGCCGCGCAGAAAAGGAGCGCGCGTTTTTTTCATTCTTCAGCGATATCGCCTGTGCTTTGTGAAATCCAGCCGAGGGAAACGCCGCGCATGACGGCTTCGGTGCGGCTGGTGGCCTGCATTTTGGCGAAGATGTGCGCGAGGTGTCCCTGCACAGTGCGATCGCTGATGCCGAGTTGAACTCCAATGGATTTATTTGTGTAGCCTTTGGCGGCCAGGCGCAACACATCAAGTTCTCGGTCGGTAAGAGGTTCAGCAGCGAAATTCTCCGAACGTTTGAAGAGGTTCGACATGAGTTTGCGTGTGACCGCAGGGTCAAGAGCCGACTTGCCTTCGTTTACGTCGCGTACGGCCTGAATGAGTTCGTCGGCTTTGGCAGTTTTGAGCACATACCCATTTGCGCCTGCCTGCAATACAGCCATTACGTACGGATCGTCGTCGTAGGCAGTAAGAATTAATATGCCCACTTCCGGCAGATGAGCGCGTACCCAGCGAGTGACCTCGATACCGCTGGCTTTCGGCATTTGGATATCAAGGACAGCGACATCGGGTTTGTGTTTCTGAATGAGCGCCTGGGCTTCTTCTCCATCCCCCGCCTCGGCAATGACCTGGAGATCGCGCGCGCTTTCGAGCAGTTGATGTATCCCTGCGCGGACGATGTGGTGATCGTCAGCCAGAAGAACGCGGATTTTGGCTTTTGATTTGCTCAAGGACTTTTTCATAGTTTAACTTATCCAATTCCTGGTTTAAGGCTTGTGTCTGAAAAATGTACGGGAAGGCAAGCCAGACGATCCCAAGACCAGCCAGAAGTCCAGTGATGAATCGTGCCCACGAATTGAATGAACCGAATGCATCACCTGCGTAGAAGGTTGCGGGGAGAGAGCTATTTGTCAGTGTGATTAGCCATTGATTTGTGTCACGAAAGCCCTGCCCGATTCCTGCGAAGTCACTGAATGTGTGTGTGATTCCATCCAATGCAATCGGGAACAAAAGTAAAACAAGACCCCACCAGGGAAGTGGTTTGATTTTTCGGCG